>CALBPV010000118.1 GCA_937899265.1 uncultured Bacteroidales bacterium | reverse complement strand
ACCATATCGACATCGCAGATGACCTCTTCGAGCATCATGACGGGTGTGCCGGGATTGATGGCAACACCGGCCAACATGCCGGCCTCGTGGATTTGCTGTACGGTGCGATGGAGGTTGTGGCAGGCCTCCTGGTGGACGGTCATGATGCGGGCACCGTAGGAAGCCACGCGCTCAATCCAACGCTCGGGCTGAACGACCATCATGTGGACATCCATGGGCTTGCGCACCACATTCTGGAGCGAAGCCATAACGGGAAAACCGAACGAGATGTTGGGCACAAACGAACCGTCCATGACATCGAAATGGAGCCAGTCGGCCTCACTCTCGTTAAGCATCTGTATCTCGCGTTCGAGGTGGGCAAAATTGGCCGAAAGGAATGACGGAGCTATCTGTATCATAGGAGTGTGGGGTAGGGGGTTATTTGTCGGGAGTAACGGCGGGAGACAGGGGACGGCTATAGGCTCTCCAGATGAGCCAAAGGCCGATGAGGATGAAGGGAATGGAGAGCAGCTGTCCCATGTTGAGCAACATGTCGGCCTCGAAGGCTTCTTGGTCGTTCTTGACCCACTCGATGAAGAAGCGCGAGAGGAAGATGCCGATGAGGAAGACTCCGAAGAGAAGACCCTGCCGGCGAGGTGCCTGCGTGCGGAAATAGAGCCAGAGCAGAACGGCGAGCGTGAGCAGGTAGGCCAACCCCTCGTAAATCTGGGTGGGATGGCTCGGCTCGGTGAAGATGGGAGCCGCACCGCGTTCGCTCCAGGCGGTGACATTCTCGATGAAGCGGAAACCCCAGGGGAGCGATGTCACATGACCGTAAATCTCGTGGTTGAAGAGATTGCCCATGCGAATGAGGAAAGCTACGGGAGCCACCGCGATGCAGAGGCGGTCGAGCACCCATACGAAGGGCAAACGGTCGCGGCGCGAGTAGAACCAGACGCAGAGAATCACGCCGATGGTTCCGCCGTGGGAGGCGAGACCTCCCTTCCAGGTCTTGAATATCTCGATGGGATTGGCCAGATAGTAGTCGGGGTCGTAGAAGAGACAGTGACCCAGACGTGCTCCTACTAAGGTGCCCACAAAACACCACAGAAAGAGCGAAGCCACGCGGTCGGGATTGAGACCTTCGCGAGCATAGATGCGCTCCATCATCCAACCGCCGAGCATAAAGCCGATGATAAACATAAGGGCATACCAACGGAGTTGGATGAAGCCCCAAGAGAAAAGGACAGGGTCGGCTGTCCATGTTATGGCATCAAAAAGCATAGCTGAGCTGAAAAAAGCTATTGAAAACTGAAAATTATGGGTACAAAGATAGGGAATTTTTGGCGAAAAACAAAAATAATGGGCAAAAAATTTGTTTTTTTCTGAAATGTTTTCTACATTTGCAGCACAAATACTGAATTTAACCCATTAAATGTCAATGGAAAAGAAGATTATCATCAGTCTGGGTCGCCAATACGGAAGCGGTGGACGGGAACTGGGAAAGATGGTGGCCGAGAAACTCGGTATCGCCTACTACGATCGTGAAATCATGCATGAGATGGCCAAGCAGAGCGGCATGGCTGTGGACTATCTGGAGACCAACGACGAGCAGGCACCGGGATTGTTCGACTATGCTACGGTGGGACGCTATGGCATGCCCCATCTTTTCGGGTCGTCGCAGAACTTTGTGATGCTGAGCGATGCCATCAAGCAGATAGCTGCCAAGGGCTCGTGTCTCATCGTGGGGCGCACGGCCGACTACATCCTGCGCGAAGAGCCGCATCTCGTCAAGATTTTCGTTCACGCTTCCCGCCGCTATCGCATCTTGCGTGTTGCCCGAAGGCTGAAAATAGACCCGCAGGAAGCCGACAACCTCATTTCTCGCAACGACAAAGAGCGGGCTCGGTTCTACGATTTCTTTACTGACAAGACTTGGGGACAGGCCGACTCCTACGACCTCTGTGTCGATATCTCGAAGCTGGGCATCGAGGATGCCTGCCGTATCATACTGGATTATGTAAATATAAGATGTGACAAATTCGAATGAAAATGACTTACCTGACTCTTACGCTTGCGGCCTTGTTGGTGTTTGTGAGCGCTCTGTTTTTCCAAAGTTGCCGGCGTGTCATCAACGAACCGGCAGTGAACGAATGTCTGCAGACTCGTGTCTCCGTGCGGTCTTTCACTTCGGAGAGTGTTTCCGAAACGCAAATAGAGAAACTCCTTCGTGCCGCTATGGCAGCTCCCTCAGCCCTCAACAAACAACCTTGGCACTTCGTCGTTGTCACCGAAAAAGTGCAGTTGGAGGCGCTCGCTGAGGTTTCGCCAAACGCCAAGATGGCAGCCGGCGCTCCGCTGGCCATCGTCGTGTGCGGTGTGATGTCGAAAACAGCCGAGGGTGAAGCCCGCGACTTCTGGATTCAGGATTGCAGCGCAGCCACCCAGAATATCCTGCTCGAAGCCCACGCTTTGGGTCTCGGCGCCGTTTGGACGGGTACCTATCCCATTCTGGGTCGTTGTGCCGCTGTGGCCGAGGTGCTCAGTATTCCCGAGGACGTTGTGCCGTTCTCGATTGTCGTGGCGGGACATCCTGCCGGAGAGAACAAGCCCAAGGACAAATGGAATCCCGACAATGTGTCGTGGCAGAAATACGGTGTCCTGAAATAAGGAGCCTTCTGTATGGGAAACGGAATAAGATATTCGTTATAAGAATCGCAAAAAGAAAAGAGGAGCCTCGTCAGAAGAGGTTCCTCTTTTTGAATATGAAATAGGAAATCAGGGCCACAAGTCCGGAGACCAGGAAGATGCAGGGGAAGGCCCAGACCCAAGTCTCAAGTCCGTTGGGAACGTTCATGCCGAAGAAGCTCGAGATGCCGGTCATAATCATCAGGATGATGGTGATGGTTGTGAGCTGCTTCATGATGTTGTTCAGGTTGTTGGAAATAATAGACGAGTAGGACTCGCGCTGACGTTCCAAAATGTCGCTGTAGATGTTGGCGGTGGAATAGGCCTGCTGGAGCTCGACCTCCACATCGTCGAGCAGGTCCTCGTCGTAGGGGAGGTGGCGGAGATGTTTCTTGAGTCGGGCCATCACCACCTCATTGCCGCGCAGAGATGTGATGAAATAGATGAGGTAGCGTTCTATGCCCATCATCTGCTGGAGCTGCTCGTTGTCCATCTTCTCTTCGAGTTGTTCCTCGGCCGATTTCATCATGACGTTCATCTGTTTGAGGTATTTCAGATACCACACCGACGAAGAGAGAAAGAGGGAAAGCATGAGGTCGTAGCGCTGTCGGTCGCCGATGTGTTTGCGGTTGGTCCAGCGGATGAAGTCCTCGAGCATTTCGGTCTTGTAGTAGCAGACGGTGATGAAGACCGTATTGTGGACCAAAATGGCCAACGGGACGGTGTTATAGACAACATCGCCGTCACTGTCCATTTCCCGCGTGGGCACACGGAAGAGGGACATCAGCCATCCGCTTTCGCTTTCGATACGAGGGCGTTCTTCGACGTCTTCTGCGTCCTGAATGAAGTCGGACGGAGTGTCGAACTTCTCTTCCAGCTCGTTCAGGTCGTCGGGCGTGGGGTTGGTCACGCGTATCCAGCAGTCTTCCTCCCATTCGGAAACCTGCTTGAATCCATTGGTGCATTTCCAGAATTCTATCATCGATCCTCTGTTTTACGCGTTAATTTTCAAATTCAGCGCCGCAAAGATAGACATTTTTTTCGACATATCCAAGAAAAAGCCTGAAAAAAATGTATGTCAACCCTATTTTTAACCAACGGACGGCTTTATGATGAAACAAAATTGACAGGGAATGTAACAAGAATTGTAGTGTGCAGATTGCAAAAAATATAGTTAAATTTAACGCTTGGAATTGTTAAACCGTTAAATTTTTGCTTTAACAATGGGTTGCGCATATAATTTTTTTGACACAAATTTTGGAAAATTAAAATAAATGCCCTATCTTTGCGCTGTCGATTCACAGTGCATGTGTCGATTTCCTTAGGTGCAACCGAATAAATTACAGTAGATACGTAAAAATTAAAAACATCACTATTTTTTGGATCCCTTAGTCGGACCACCTGAAAAAAGCATGAGATTAGTTATCGAAAATAAGAGGACTTCCCCCAACGGAAGTCCTCTTTTGATTTTCAGCGGCAGGCAATGATGTCATTTCCCGAGCACCTTCTCGGCGAGAGCGAGGTCGGTGGGATAGGTGATTTTGATGTTGGTGCTTTCTCCTTCGACAACGTAGATGGGAACATCAGGACGGTAGCGGTGTACAACGCCGCAGTCATCGGTGGTGACAAAGGCGGGGTCGGCAAGACCGCGACGGTAGGCATCGGCTATGACCGGCAGCCGGAAGCATTGCGGAGTCTGTACATTGCGGAGCGAGGCGCGGGGAGGGATGGATGCGATGCGTCCCTCGTCATCGACCCGGATGATGGTATCGGTGGTGGGTATGGCCACATCGACGGCATCGTAACGGGAGAGGGCCGCGATGCAGTCGCCGATGATGCGTTGCGAGACGAGGGGACGTGCCGCGTCGTGAATCATGAGACAGGCGTCCGGGCGGTTCTCATAGAGACGGATAGCCGCAATGGACGAGTCGTAGCGTTCCTTGCCGCCGGGCACGATGTGGCGCACCTTGGGGTAGGGTGCTGTGATGTCCTGCACCCGTCCGATAAAGTCGGGATGGGACACAACGACAATCTCATCTACACCCTCATGAGCCGAAAAGGCACGGACGGAATGTTCGAGGATGGTGCGCGAGGCAACTTCGATAAACTGTTTGGGAAGTTCATTTCCCATGCGATGGCCTACACCTGCGGCCAGCAAAACTGCAATAATCATGGGGCAAATATAGGTATTATTTGCGACTTTGGGGCCAAAAAGTGAAAAAAAGAGGCTCCGAAGATGATAAAAAAACTAAAAACGTCCGAAATCTCAGATTTTATTCATATCTTTGCAAGCTAAAATTCAGACTATGGCAGAAAACAACAACCTCCGCGATAATCGGGAAAGGCAGCAGGAAATGCCCAAGACACGACCCTATCGGTTGACGATGAAGGACGAACGCAAGGACAAGACGGTCTTTTCGTTCCGTATGTCGATATGGATGGTGGCCCTGCTGAGTGTGGTGTTGGCGATGCTGACCGCCTTGCTGGCGATTCTCATTGTGGTGAGGACGCCCTTGAGTCAGTATCTGCCCGGCTATCTTGACGTGACACAGCGCGGCGAGGTGGTCGATCTTGCGATGCGTCTCGACCAGCTCGAGAAGGAGAACCAGCTGAGAGCTTCCTATCTTTCCAACATGACTGCCATTCTGCAGGATACCCGCATGAGTGCAGACTCCATCGTGGAATACGACTCGACGGTGGTGAGATTCGGCGATTCGCTCCTCATGGAAGCGAGTGCGAGGGAAAAAGCCTTCCGCGAAGAATACGAACAGCGGGAACGCTTCGGCATCAATGCTGCGTTGGGTGTCGAGAATCCTACTGTAGCTTTTATGGCACCCGCCGCCGGAACACCTGCTGCCGATAGCCTGAGGGCTGACAGCGGTCGCAAAGTGCGCCTCTTGCTCAAGGGCGAAATCGCTGTGATGGCTCCCTTCGCAGGTCTCGTGACAACGGTCGATTTGACCGTCGGCGAAGGCTACAAAATCTGTGTGCTCCACAACGACGGCTATCTCGTGGCTCTCTCGCATCTCACCAAACCCCTCTGCCGGCCGGGCGACACAGTGAAAGCCGGACAGGTTTTGGGACACGCCGGAGGACAGAGCGACCCTGCCGAACGGTGGACTGACATCAGCCTGTGGCACAAGGGTGTGGAACTGAACCCCGGGGATTACATGAGATTTTAACATTATCGGAATAATCAGAATAAAATGAGAACAATTTGTATTTTAGGCTCAACCGGAAGTATCGGGCGGCAGACCCTCGAAGTGGTGGAGGAACATCCTGACCTCTTCAGCGTCTATGCCATTACAGCCAACAGAAGTGCGGATTTGCTGATAGAACAGGCTCGGAAGTTCAGACCCGAAGCCGTGGTCATCACCGACGAGACATATTATCCCCGTGTGAAGGAGGCGTTGGCCGACCTTCCCATCAAAGTGTGGACAGGAGCCGACGCCCTGACGCAAGTCGTGCAGGCCGACCCCATTGATATGGTCGTGACGGCGATGGTGGGTTTTGCAGGTTTGCGTCCCACAGTGGCCGCTATCCGTGCCCGCAAGACCATCGCTTTGGCCAACAAGGAGACGCTGGTCGTGGCCGGCGGCTTGATAGAACGTCTTGTGGCCGAGTACCAGGTGGCCATCCTGCCTGTCGATTCGGAACATTCGGCCATCTTCCAGTGTCTGCAGGGCGAACGTCAGAACCCCGTCGAGAAACTTATCATCACGGCTTCGGGCGGTCCCTTCCGTACGTTCACGATGGAGCAGATGCGCGACGTGACGGCTGCTCAGGCGCTGAAGCATCCCAACTGGGACATGGGTGCCAAAATCACCATCGATTCGGCGTCGATGATGAACAAGGGTTTCGAAGTGATTGAGGCCAGGTGGCTCTTCAACATGACGGCCGACAGAATCGAGGTGGCTGTACATCCCCAAAGCATTGTCCATTCGATGGTGGAATTCCGCGACGGTGCCGTCAAGGCGCAGCTCGGAATGCCCGATATGAAAGTGCCGATAGCCTATGCCTTGAGTTATCCCGACCGTATGGAGAGCCGCATCAACGGCAAACTCAGCATCGAGAAATATGCCAACCTGACCTTCGAACGGCCCGACCCCGAACGGTTTCCCAACCTGAAGCTGGCCTTTGCGGCTCTGGCCGAGGGCGGCGACCGCACCTGTGTGCTCAATGCCGCCAACGAGGTCGTGAATCTGGCCTTCCGCGAGGGACGTTGCAAGTTCCTGCAGATGTCGGATGTGATAGGAGAGACGTTGGCCCGGATGCCCTTCACGGCGCAGCCCGAGTTGGAAGATTATTTTGCCATTGACGCCGAAGCGCGTCGCGTAGCCGCCTCATTGCTCTGATGGAAACGATACTAATCAAAGGTGCGCAGCTTCTGCTGTCGCTCTCCATTCTGGTGTTTATCCACGAGTTGGGTCATTACTTCTGGTCGCGTCTCTTCAAGGTGAAAGTCGAGAAGTTCTATCTCTTCTTCGATACCGAGAAGTTTGCCCTCGTCCGCTTCACGCCCGCCGGACAGAAAGCCCTGCCGGCATTGGTCAACGTCACCATTCCCGGAGGCGACACCGAGTACGGCATCGGCTGGATTCCGCTGGGCGGCTACTGCAAGATAGCCGGCATGGTGGACGAGTCGATGGACAAAGAACAGCTGGCACAGGCTCCCAAGCCCAACGAATTCCGTTCGCAGACGGCAGGCAAACGTTTCATGATTATGGTGGGCGGTGTGCTCAACAACATGATTCTTGCCATATTAATATATATATGTATGGCGTGGTATTGGGGCAAGGATGTGCTCTATCTGCGCGATGTGGAGCCCGGCATGACCTATTCGGAGTATGCCCACAAGGTAGGCTTCCAAGAGGGCGACATTGTCTGGGAGGTGGCCGGCGAAAAGGCCGACATGACCAATTTCCGCAACGAACTCCTCATGGGGAGCGATGTGACCGTGAAGCGTGGGGCGGAGATGGTTAGGATTGTCTTGCCCGATACCATCGGCCAATTCTTTCTGGGTCATCCCGAAGAACTCTCTCTCTTCATGACCGCAAAAACCCCGATGGTGGTGAGCGATGTCATGTTGGGTGGGCCGGCAGCCCGTGCAGGAATGTTGGCCGGCGACAGCATCGTGGCCGTCAACGATTCGCTGACGCCTTATGTCTCGATGGTGAGCTCGCTCATTGCCGGCCATGCAGGCGACACGGTGAAGATAGGTTTCTGCCGCAACGGCGAAATGCGAGAGGCGCTGCTTTGTCTCAACGAAGAGAGCAAGATGGGTATCAGTTATCAGCCCCTGGATGTGGCCGCCTATGTGACCCACATCTCCTACAACCTCCTGGAGGCCATTCCGGCCGGCATCGTGAGAGGGTGGGACATGCTCTACAACTACGTGCGTCAGTTCAAACTCGTCTTCACTCCACAAGGCGCCAAGTCGCTGGGCGGTTTCGGCACAATGGCCAGCATCTTCCCCGAGGCGTGGGATTGGTATGCCTTCTGGGCTATGACGGCCTTCTTCAGCGTCGCGCTCGCCTTCATGAACATACTGCCCATCCCGGCTCTCGACGGCGGACATATCATGTTCCTCATCTTCGAAATCGTTTCTGGCAGAAAACCATCCGACCGCGTGCTCGAGATTGCCCAGTACATCGGCTTCGGCATAGTGCTTGCTCTGCTCATCTTTGTGAACGGCAATGACCTCTATAAGTTTGTAATCAAACCCTTCCTCGACTGATGAAACAACTGAACCTGATAGTGGCCGCTTCGGAAAACAACGCCATCGGCTACAAAGGAAACATCCCCTGGCATCTGCCTGCCGACATGAAGTATTTCAAGGCCACGACAACGGGACATTCGGTCATCATGGGACGCAAGACCTATGACAGCATCGGACGGCCCCTGCCCGGAAGGCGCAATATGGTCGTGAGCCGGCAGGAGAACCTCCGTATTCCAGGGTGCGAAGTCTATCCCTCCCTCGACGCTGCCATCGCAGCCGCCGACGACGGAGCCTTCATCATGGGCGGGGAACAAATCTACCGCCAGGCGTGGGACAGGACGACTCGAGTTTATCTCACGCGCGTGCATACTATTGTACCTGCCTTTGATGCATCGATACCGACGCTTTCGCCTCTCGACTGGGAACTCGTTTCGCAGGAGTTTCGTGCCAAAGACGAGAAAAATTCAGAGAGCCTCAGTTTTGAAATATATGAGCGTAAATTGTAATCCCAAGTAAGCAAAACGGGCATTTAAGTGTGAAAAATGAGGTTCTCGCGTCAGAAAAAGGCGAGAGGATTTGGAAGATAAAGAAAAATAGTCTATCTTTGCACCCGCTTAACAAAACAACCCCGGGGTGTAGCGCAGTTGGTTAGCGTACCTGCTTTGGGAGCAGGGGGTCCCGAGTTCGAGTCTCGGTACCCCGACAAAGAACTCTTGAAACATTGTTTTGTTAAGTACGATCTTTGAAAGAATGTCGGTCAATCATTTGGCTCCCTAGCTCAACTGAATAGAGCATCTGACTACGGATCAGAAGGTTGTGGG
>CALBPV010000117.1 GCA_937899265.1 uncultured Bacteroidales bacterium | reverse complement strand
CAGTCGAGAACTCATGATGCGGCTCAAGATTAAAGGTGTCGATACACAGTTCATTACGGTGTGGAACAATCAAGGCAACTACCGTAAAATCGAAGTGGAAGATCTGACGAAGCACAAGATGGACTCCGAGCAGATTCTCATCACCGAGGAGGTGGCTACCCACGTGAACAAAGCCAGGGCTACCAAACACCATGTCTGTGCAGTGGATACTTCCATCATGAGGGCTATCGAATCGTCGGTGACGACAGCAGGTCAGCTGAAGATGTTTGACGGGTGGACCAACAAGTTTATCTTCCCGCCCTACAATTTCTCGGTAGCCGATTCGATGTTGGCGTCATTCTACTTGCCGCTTTCGACCCATCTGATGATTGCGACTGCTTTCGGAGGCTATGACCTCATCATGGATGCCTACAAGCAAGCACTCAAAGAAAACTATCAGTTCGGAGTTTACGGCGACACCATGCTCATCTTGCCGGATTAATGGTATTCATCGGATTAGGCAGCAACTTGGGCAACGGACCTGCTCTGCTAAGGGAGGCAACAGGAAGGTTGGCAACCTACGGCACAGTGGTCGGCGAATCCGGATATGTGGAAAGCGACCCTTGGGGGTTCGAATCCCCCTATCGTTTCACAAATGCCGTCATTGCCTTCGAGACACGGTTGCTTCCGCTCGAACTGCTGGCGCACACCCAACGCATCGAACGCGAAATGGGACGCACCCACAAACGGGTATCCGATGAGGAGGGTTATAGCAATCGCACGATTGACATCGACCTGCTCCTTTGGGATGACATCTTTATGGACACGCCTCAGCTCCGGCTTCCCCATCCGCGCATTCAAGACAGGACTTTCGTAACGGAACCCCTCGCTGAACTGAAAGCATGGCTGGAAATGAATTAAGAACTTTTGCTCTATACATTTCTTATTATATATTATAAAAATATGAAATCCTTTCTTCAGACAGTATTAGCTGTCCTTGTAGGCATCTTCATTGCCGGCATCATCAGTGTGATGCTCACGATGTGTTCCATGGTTGCCCTGGTGGCATCCTCCGACACCAAAACACCCACCAAAGCCAACGATGTGCTTGTGATTTATCCCAATGGCGTTGTGAACGAGACCGAAGGCGGCTTCGATTTTCAGGGCATGCTCACGGGCGGTTTTCCGACGGACGCAGCTCCCTCCTTGCGCCAGATTGTGCAGGCCATAGACTTAGCCGAGAAGGACGACAACGTCAAAGGCATCTATCTCTGTTTGGACAAGATGGCAGCAGCCCCTGCCACCTATCAGGCTATCCGCAACCGCCTCGTATCCTTCAAGCAGAATTCAGGCAAGTGGATTGTTTCCTATGGTGACTCCTACGGCCCTGCCCAGTACTATTTGGCCTCTGTTGCCGACAGCATGTTTGTCAATCCCCTGGGTGCATTTGCTTGGGGAGGCTTGGGCGGTGCCATGATTTATTACAAAGGATTCTTCGACAAGTACAACATCGACATCGATGTGTTCCGCGTGGGCAAATTCAAATCTGCCGTCGAACCTTACCTCACCGACCACATGTCGGCAGAAAACCGTCTGCAAACCCTTACTTATATGCAAGACATTTGGGGCGAATATTCGGCAACCGTAGCCGCTGCACGCGGAATTGACCCCGATTCGCTCGAAGTGTGGGCCGATTGCAATCTTTCGTTCTCTACCCCAAACGAACTGCCTGCAGGGTTGTTTGACGGTATCCGCTATCGTCAGGACATGTATGCGCTGGTAAAACAAATGGCCGGCCAGGAGGAAAACAAAGACTTCCACGGTATCTCGGTCAAGGAAATCATCTCCAATGCCGAGAAGGCCGACAAGAAGGCCGAAGTGGCTGTGCTCTATGCAGCGGGCGAGATTGTGGACGAGTCAGCCGGAAGAGGCGGCACGGAAATCGTGGGAAAGACCATGGTCGATGAAATCAACAGCCTGGCCCAAAACGACAAGGTGAAAGCTGTGGTCTTCCGCGTCAACTCTCCCGGTGGAAGTGCCTTCGCCAGCGAACAGATGTGGTATGCTCTCCAACAACTCAAGACCAAGAAGCCCCTCGTAATTTCAATGGGTGACTATGCGGCTTCCGGCGGTTACTATATCTCTACTCCCGGTCAGTATATCTTTGCCGAGCCCAGCACGATTACCGGTTCCATAGGTGTGTTCAGTGTGATTCCCAATGTTGAACGCTTGGTCGGCACTTTCGGCCTCAATGTCGAAACCGTTGAGACCCACAAGCACGGAGCCATGCAGCCGCCTCTCAAGCAGTTGGATCTCGACGAGAAAGCCATGATTCAGCACAGCGTAGAGAAAACTTACGACACTTTCCTCTCCCGCGTGTCGGACGGACGCTCTCTACCCAAGGATTCGGTACAGGAAATCGCCCAGGGTCGTGTATGGACAGGCAAACGAGCCATCGCCATCGGTCTTGTCGATGAGCTGGGCGGACTCCGGGAGGCTGTGGCCAAAGCAGCTGCTCTTGCCGAACTCTCCGATGGAGATTACGCTGTGAACAACTACCCTGCCGACAAAGACCCCTTCACCTCTCTTCTCGAAGAAATGAAGGGCGGCGTGAAACTCAAAATCAGCCAATTCCTTTTTGACGAGGACGGTCAAATCGAGCAGGAACTTCAACGTCTGATTCACCAGAATCCCGTTCAGGCGCGTATGACCGGTGTGATGGCCCCGATGAAATAATCATAAATCCGAATTTATACAAATCGTCTAAATCATTTGTAGCCGTGCCGTTACCTGCTTTCCATACCAACAGTTGGCTGTTGCCTCTTTCCTGGCTTTACGGAGCTGCAACAGCTATTCGCAACTGGCTCTTCGACAAGGGACACCTTCGCTCTGTCTCTTTCGAAGAAAAGGTTCCCGTGATTTGTGTGGGAAATATTTCCGCAGGCGGAACAGGAAAGACCCCTCATGTGGAGTATCTCGTTCGAATGCTCCAAGAGGAAGGAATCCATCCCGTGGGCGTGCTCTCACGCGGCTACAAACGCAGGTCAAAAGGGTTCCAGTTGGCTGAACCTGTCTCGACGGCAGCACAACTCGGCGATGAGCCATATCAGATTTACCGCAAATTCAGAAATGCTGTCGTTGCCGTGTGCGAAAGCCGTGTGGAAGGCATTCGCCAACTTTTGGCTCTTCCCGTGCCGCCTGCTGTCATCATCCTCGACGATGCAATGCAGCACCGTTGGGTTCAGCCCGGCTTCACCATTTGCCTCACCTCCTACTATCGGATTCTCTACAAAGATTGTATGCTTCCCGCCGGACGACTCCGCGAACTGCAGGATAATGTCCGAAGAGCCAACGTGGTGATAGTCTCCAAGTGCCCACCGGCACTTCGCAAAGAAGAGGAGACCGAGATAACAGGCAATATGCCCACGACTTTCGAACAACCCATCTATTTCTCCCAGTTTGAATATGAGGGGCTCGTCAATCTCTCCACACTCCAGCCTCAAGACGTTGATCCCAAGAGCAATGTTTTGATGGTCTGCGGCATCGCCGACCCTTCATCCATGGAAGAGTACATCCAGACGCACTATCGTCTGTTGGACAAAATGCTCTTTTCCGACCACCACAATTTCTCGTCGTCGGACATCGATGAAATCCGACACCGCATGGAGACCATTGTCGATGACGGACTGAATCCGGACACCGGCCTCAAGTCGGTCGTAATCACCACCGAGAAGGACGCAATGCGTTTGATGCGTCATCCGGCTGTGGACGATGAACTCAAGTCACGTATCTATTTCCAGCCTGCCCGCATTGCTTTCATCTCCAAGGAACAGGAAACCCGCTTTAAAAATCAAATATTGAATTATGTTAGAAAAAATCAAAAAAAACGCTGAGTATATTCTCAGTTGTACGAAACGTCGTCCCAAGACGGCCATCATCCTCGGCACAGGCCTCGGACAGCTTGTTGACCACATCACCGAGCGTGAGGAGATACCTTACACTGAAATACCCAATATGCCCCTGTCCACCGTCGAAGGCCATTCCGGCAAACTCATCTTTGGACTCCTCGGCGGCAAAGAGGTAATGGCCATGCAGGGTCGCTTCCACTTCTATGAGGGCTATCCCATGACGGAGGTGACTTTTCCCGTGCGCGTCATGAAGGCATGCGGTGTCGAAACGCTTTTCGTTTCCAATGCAGCCGGCGGTATGAACCCCTCCTTCCGCGTGGGCGATATCATGATTATCGAGGACCACATCAATCTCTTCCCGGAGAACCCTCTTCGAGGCCACAACTACAACGAACTGGGACCCCGATTCCCGTCGATGGAAGAGCCTTATGACACCAAACTCATTGCTCTGGCCGAGAAGATTGCCAAGGAGAAGAATATCCATCTCCAAAAAGGTGTTTACGTGGGAACACAGGGACCCACCTTCGAGACACCTGCCGAGTATCGCTATTTCCGTGTCATAGGCGGCGATGCCGTAGGTATGTCCACCGTGCCGGAAGTCATCGTGGCTCGCCACATGGATATGCGCGTTTTCGGTATGTCGGTCATCACCGACTTGGGAGGCTTCGGCGTGCCTGTCAAGGTGTCACATGAGGAAGTCCAAGAAGCCGCCAATATAGCCCAGCCCAAGATGACCGAGGTTATCGCCGAAATGATTAAACGTTCTTAAATGGCAGAAATCAAAGAATACGGCGAGTTTGCTCTCATCGAACATCTCACCAAGTCCTTTCCCGTCAATCAGTCGTCCACGCTCAAGGGGGTGGGCGACGATTGCGCTGTAATCGATGCTGCCGACGGCAAGACAGTGGTAACGACGGATCTCCTGCTTGAGGGCATCCATTTCGACCTTACCTACTGCGACATGCGGCTCCTGGGCTACAAAGCTGTGGTCGTAAATCTCAGCGATGTGTATGCCATGATGGCCACACCCCGTCAAATCACCCTTTCTTTGGGTCTTTCCAAGCGATTCAAGGTGGAAGATCTCGAACGTTTCTACGAGGGTGTCCGTGCAGCATGCGATACTTACGGTGTCGATCTTGTGGGCGGCGACACCTCGGCATCCATGACGGGTCTCACCATCAGTATCACTGCCATCGGCGTGACCCAACAACCTGTCTATCGTTCGGGAGCGAAGCCCAACGACCTTATCTGTGTGTCGGGCGATTTGGGGGCTGCCTATATGGGACTGCAGTTGCTCGAACGGGAGAAGGCCATCTTCAACCAACAGAATCCTTCAGACCGCAAGGAATTCCGTCCCAAGTTCGAGGGTCGTGAGTACCTTCTCGAACGACAGCTCAAGCCGGAAGCCCGTCGCGATATCGTGGCCGAGCTCCGGAAACAGGGCATTCATCCCACTTCGATGATAGATGTCAGCGACGGACTTTCGTCCGAATTGCTCCATATCTGTCGCCAAAGCAAAGTCGGCTGTCGCGTTTACGAGGAACGTATCCCCATCGACTACCAGACGGCAGCCCAGGCCGAAGAATTCAACCTCAATGTCACCACCGTGGCTCTCTCCGGCGGCGAGGACTATGAACTGCTCTTCACGGTCGGCCTTGCCGACTATGAGAAAGTATCCGGGATGTCGGGTATTCGCATCATCGGTCACATCACCGACGAGCGTCTCGGTGCCGCACTCATCACACGTGACGGCCAGTCGGAGCTCACGCTCAAAGCTCAAGGGTGGAACGCTTTCTCCCAAGAGGACAAGAGCAAAGGTCTTTAGAATCTTGAAACCTGAAACCTGAAACCTGAAACCTGAAACCTGAAACCTGAAACCTGAAACTTGAAACTTGAAACTTAAATGTAAAATTGACAAATAAGTAAATATAAAATTGGTAAATAAGTAAATATAAAATGTCTATAGCTGCACTTTTATCCGGGGGTGTTGATTCCTCAGTAGCCGTTCATCTTTTGTGTGAACAGGGCTACAAACCCGACCTGTTCTATATTAAAATAGGTATGGAGGACAAAGGCTACCTCGACTGCCCGCAGGAAGAGGATATGGAGATTGTTACGGCGATGGCAGCCAAATACGGACTCCGTTACGATGTCGTTGACCTCCAGAAAGAATATTGGGACAATGTCGTGTCCTATACCGTCGATCGTGTCAAGCGCGGTCTGACACCCAATCCCGATGTGATGTGCAACCGTCTGATTAAGTTCGGCGCCTTCGACCGAAAGGTGGGACATTTATATGACAAGACGGCCACCGGCCACTATGCCACCGTCATCGAAGAGGACGGTCTCTTTTGGCTCGGAACGACTCCGGACCCCGTCAAGGACCAGACCGACTTTCTGGCCCAGCTGGACGGACTTCAGGTGGCTCATTCCCTTTTCCCCATCGGTCATTTGGTCAAGAATCAGGTGCGCGAAATTGCCGAAGCCGCCCATCTCCCATCGGCGCATCGCAAGGACTCGCAGGGCATCTGTTTCCTCGGCAAGATTGACTACAACGGGTTCATTGAGAGATTTCTGGGGAAACGTCCGGGCAAAATTGTCGAACTCGAAACAGGCAAGGTTCTCGGCGAACATCAGGGATTTTGGTTCCACACCATCGGTCAGCGCAAAGGGCTGGGGCTTGGCGGAGGACCGTGGTTCGTGTGCAAAAAGGACATTCACGAGAACGTCATCTATGTCTCCAAAGGTTATAATCCCGAGGCGCAGATGCAGGACTGTCTCACGATGGCTGAGCTTCATTTCATCACCCGCGACCCTTGGCAGGACCAAGATGTGCATGACGTGAAATTCAAAATACGTCACGTGGCCGAACTCTCTGTCGGTCATTTGCAGCGGAGACCCGACAACACGTGGTTCCTCAAGAGCGACACGATGATTAACGGCGTAGCTCCAGGCCAGTTCTGTGTGGTCTATACCGCCGACGGACGCATCTGCCTCGGTTCCGGCGAGATAGCCTGGAACGAATCAGCCCCATTAAAAAACTGAATCCTGAAACTTGTCCCCGTTTTCGTCCCCGTTAATAATAAAATTCTGAAACTTGTCCCCGTTTTCGTCCCCGTTAATAATAACTTGAAACTTGATTATGCAGAAATTATTGTCTCTCCTTTGCGCATTGTTCCTTGCCGGAAGCGCCTTTGCGGCCAACTATCCCGACAGAGCCGACTACCTGTGGTGGACCCAGCCCGACCATGCCGACTGGATTTACCGTTGCGGTGAAAAAGCCACCGTTGACATCGCGTTCTCCCAATACGGCATCGTGCCCGAAAATGCTGTCGTGGAATACACTGTCGGGGATGATATCCTGGCCGATGATTTCACGGGCAAGGTGACTCTCCGCAATGGACACGCCTCTGTCAACATCGGCACACGCAAGACACCGGGATTCCGTGACCTCCGTCTCAAAATCACCGTCCCTGACCTCACGCCCGGTGCTCTGTCGTCAGATGCGCCCACGGGGAAAACCGTCACCTATTCCCATCACATAAAAGTGGCTTTTTCGCCCGAAAAGATTCAGCCTTGGACCCGTGAACCGGAGGATTTCAAATCCTTTTGGGACCAAAGCCTCAAGGAAGCGGCCTCCTATCCTCTCCACTACACGATGGAGCCTGCTCCCGAATTCTCGACCGAACAGATTGACACCTGGCTCGTGCGTCTGAATCTCGACCGTAAAGCTCATGTCATGTACGGATATCTCATGATTCCCAAAGGTAAAAAATGGGAAGGTCGCAAACTGCCGGCTGTCCTTTGTCCTCCCGGCGCAGGTGTCAAGGAAATCAAGAACGTGGCCGAGAGTTCCTATTATGCCGAGAACGGGATTATCCGTTTCCTCATCGAAATCCACGGAGCCGACCCCACGATGTCGTCCCGCTCTATGGCCGACGTTCGTTCCGCTTTTCAGGACTACCTGAAATTCGGCCTCCATTCGCGCGAACAATATTATATGCGTCACGTATATCTCGGGCTGGTCCGTTCGCTTGACTTTCTCACGCAGCTCCCTCAGTGGGACGGCAAGAATCTCATCGTGCAGGGCGGTTCGCAGGGAGGAGCCCTCAGTATCGTGGCTGCGGCTCTTGACCCCCGTGTCACGCTTTGTGTCGTCAATCATCCCGCTCTGGCCGATATGGGTGCCGGAGCCGACAATCTTACCTCGGGTTATCCCCATTTCAAACCCGAAGACGGAGCCTACGGCAAAGAAGGTCTTCGTACACTTTCCTATTACGATGTGGTCAACTTCGCCCGTTATGTCAAATGCCCCACCTATATGACTTGGGGTTTTAACGACAACACGTGTACTCCCACCACAAGCTATGCCGTATGGAATGTCCTCTCTTGTCCCAAGGTCAAGCTCGTGACCCCCATCAACGAGCATTGGACCTCCCGCGCCACCAACATTGGCCAGATGCAATGGATTCTCAACAATCTCAAATAGAAAAACAGCAATTATGAAACGTATCGTTTTTTTGACCGGAGCAGGCATGAGTGCCGAGAGCGGTATTCCGGTTTTTCGCGGAGGCGACGGTCTTTGGGACCACGAGCCTGTCATGGAGGTGTGTTCCGATGTGGCTTGGGAACGCGACCCCAAGCGTGTGAATGACTTTTTCAACCGCATGCGTCGCAAGTATATGAATGCCGAACCCAACGAGGGGCATCGTCTCATAGCCTCGCTTCAGGACCTCGGCTGGGATGTTCAGGTCGTCACCCAAAACATCGACAATCTCCACGAAAAGGGAGGGGCGCGCAATGTGCTGCACCTCCACGGCGAGATGATGCGATCGCGCTCCATGCGAAGCGAGACGGTCTCCTACCCCATCGACCCTGCCAATCCCGACATCAAGATGGGCGATAAAGACCCGTATGGCTATCAGCTGCGTCCGTTCATCGTCTTCTTCGGCGAGAGTGTCCCCAACCTTTCGGCTGCCACTGAAATTGTGCGCTCGTCCGACGTTGTCGTGGTCATAGGAACATCGCTGGCCGTCTATCCTGCCGCCTCGCTTTTGGGGTATGCTCCCGCCAAGGCCAAAATATACGACATCGATCCGGCCGATGTCTCCAATCCTTACGGACAGGATATCACCCACATCAAACAGGGAGCCTCCGAGGGCATGAAGACCCTTATCGCCATGCTTCAAGCGTAAGCCCTGCCAACCTTACACAATGAGCCCCGAAAGCGACAGAACTTCCGGGGCTTATCGTTTTTTATCGGAATTTATTTTTTGACGTGTGAAAGGGCTTTGGCGATGAGAGCGTCCAACTTGGGGGTTCTTCGTGGGAAGCCCAGCGTTTTCAGTGCTGCCTTGCTGAGCGACTCGTCCGGCATGGCTCCCTGTTCCTCCAGCAAAGTTTGCATCACGTTGATGACTTCGACCACAGGGATTTCGTCGGCCTCGCGGTCGGAGTCCGTGCGGAAGCCATGATATGCTTCTGCGGTAGCCTGGTCCTTCCACCAAATCGACACTTGGTTGTCAGACAGCGGATCCCGATAATAAACAGCCAATTGCATATCGACATAATCCCTCACCTTTTGGGTCATGGAATATCCGGTCAACTCCTTTAGCCGGGCCTGCACATACGTGTTGGTTACAGGTCCCTCTTCGCAGACAAGCGTCTCCACAACCTGCCGAAAATAGGTGGCAATGCTTCCCCGGGTGGGATCGAAGGTCTCAGGCAGTTTTTTCTTTGCTATCTTCGCCGCTTTGTAAGTGCGGTCCGGCTGGGCCGTCAGACTACTCGGAGTATTCAGATTACTCGGAGTACTCAGATTACTCGGAGTACTCAGATTGCTCCGATTCTCCTCTCCGGCGCTCTTGCCCTCCAGCACATCGAGGATTCTCCTCACAACCTTGTCCTTGTCCTCCCACCAGTCGATACTCCAGACGCGGAATTGCTTCCAGTGGAGCATATTCAGTACATTGGGCTGACAAATCTCACGGTCACGGGTGGTCGGCGTGCTGAAATAGTTCTCGCCGTCGCAAAGGATGCCCAGTTTGTAGTTGCCTGTCTCGGGGTCAATCACTGCAAGGTCGATTTTGAAATTCGAACGGCCCACGTTGGTGTTCACTTCATAGCCGTGAGCCCTGAGGGCAGAGGCTATTTGCTGCACAAGCGAAGAGCCTTCTCCGTTCTCCCGAGTTGCATTGGCGACGTTGGACGTGCTGCTGAGCCTGCCGGTCTTGGCAAATTCCAGGAAGGCCTTCAGTCCGGCCACGCCTTTGGCCTTCGACCGGTTGAGGTCTATCTGTTCGGGTCTCAGAATCGAGAATACCTTCATCTCGTATTTTGCTCTCGACACAGCGACATTCAGTCGTCTCTCGCCGCCCTCGTTGTTCAGGGGGCCGAAGTTCATCGATACTTTGCCGCTCTTGTCGGGGCCGTAACCCACCGAGAAGAGAATCACGTCGCGCTCGTCGCCCTGCACATTTTCGAGGTTTTTCACGAAGATGGGTTCTTCCACATCGTAAGCTTTGGCTTCGAGGTCGGGATGCTTGGCCAGCTCGTCGGTCAGCATGTCCTCGATAAGGTTCTGCTGCACCTTTGAGAACGAAACGATGCCGATACTGCGCTTGGAGAGTTCCGGGTCTTTCAACCGGCTGATTACTTCGTCCACGATGGCTTTTGCTTCGGCAGGATTCGAGCGGGTGTGTCCCTTGTCGTAAGCTCCTTCGAGCTGAACCAGCGACACTTTCATCTTCCGGTCATCTGTTGAGGGGAAGGTGTAGAGCGAGTGGTCGTAGTACTCCTGATTGGAGAATGCTATCAGACTCTCATGCTTCGAACGGTAGTGCCATTTGAGCACATGTCCGGGCATCGATAGGGCAATACAATCGTCCAGAATGGAGTCCATGTCTTCTATGTCGGCATTTTCTTCGTCCACGTTGGCTGTTTCGAAGAACGATGTCGGAGGCATCTGCTTGGGATCGCCCACACATATCAGGTTCGTGCCGCGGGCAATGGCTCCCACTGCTTCCGAGGTCGGCATTTGGGAAGCTTCGTCGAAGATTGCGAGGTCGAATTTCTGGGTGTTCAAATCCAGGAACTGAGCCACCGAGATGGGACTCATCAGCCAGACCGGACACAACTTGGGCAACAGAGACGGAATCTGGTCGATGATTTTACGTATCGATGTGCCGCGTCCGCCGTTGCCGATATTCTTCTTCAGGATACCCATTTCCGAGCCTTGGGCTGCTGCAAGTGTCTGTGAGGGAACCTTGGCGGCCAGTTTGCAGTAAAGTTCCTGTTTCGAGAGTTCCTGGAATCGAGCCGTTTGCTCTCTGTAGCGGGCTATGATTTCCTCGAAAAGCAAGCCGTTGAACATTCTCAGATCCGGCTCTTTATCCACCAGCTGCATGGTCTCCCGATGGTAGAGACCTTTGAGGAAGGCATCCCGTGCAGCGCTGGCGGTTGTCTCCGGATGGCTTTCGATATAATCCACCACACATTGCAGTCCGGCGGCCACCAGTCCTTGCCGGCGTTCGGTCCATTGACACCAGTTCTTCATCTCGGTGAGGTTTTCCATCCAGTGGTCCATCTCTTCGGGACGGGCTTCTCTGTTGACCGCTGCTATCTGTTCCAAATCGCCAAGCACTCTGTAGTAATGGTTCACCTTCCCTATCTGTTTCAGCAGAGCAGGAGCCGATTCCCAGGTGACAGAGGCATCTGCCTGACGCAGTTCGTTGAGGAACGTCCGCTTGGCAAAGAATTTGGCGAGGAACCATTTGCCGTCGATTTCTTTGTATTTCGCCTCCGCCGCCTTGGCATCGACGGACTTCCATGCCTCGGGTTGAGGTTCGATTTTGCCGTCCAGGGCCAGCCAGGCTTCTTTCCAGAGGGGCAGCAGGCGGTCCGTGCGGTCGTAGTTGTCCTGACTCCACGCCTTGGGATAGAGTCCTTTCAGCTGACTGTTGGCCGGATGTCCGCTCAGCTGGAACACTTTGTCCAGGTCGGCCAATGCGGCCATCCATTGGTGTATCTTGTTGTCGTCGATTTCTTTGGGCAGTCCTTGGCGGATTTCCTCATCGGGCAGCTCCAGATAGCGCGACAGACAGTCCCACAGCGAGAGCCCATTGGCGTGCTTGTTGTGGAGCGCCTCCATGTAGTGAATCAGCTTTTGGCGGGTGGCATAGAGTTCGTCGCTCTCTCTCTGATAATCCGCCGGCTCGGCGGTTTTGGTCACATCGAGCACCTTCTGCATCTGTTCGAGGAAGTGCTGCTTGGTCACCTTGTTGCTGTGGAGTTCCAGACAGAACGGGTCAAGGCCTATTTTGGCCAAACGCTTCTGCACCACCGTGAGAGCGGCCATTTTTTCGGCCACAAAGAGCACGCGCTTGTCGTGATAGAGGGCATTGGCTATCATGTTGGTGATGGTCTGGCTCTTGCCCGTGCCGGGAGGGCCGTAGAGGATGAAACTCTTGCCTTTGCCGCTCTCGATGACGGCTTCCATCTGCGACGAATCCACATCCATCGGAATGACGAATTCCGAGGGCTTGACGTTCTTGTCAATCTCGCGCGCATCGACGGTTTCTTCCAGCCCCTCGAGGGCAACGCGACCTTCCATCAGCGAACGTATCACAGCGTTTTGGGACATTTGGTCGGCATGACTGTGAATATCGTTCCACATCACGAATTTGTTGAACGAGAAAAGCCCCAGCAGGGTTTCGTCTTTCACCTCCCAGCGGCTCTCGCCCTGTATGGCCGAGCGAACCGTGGCCAATATGCGTTTCACATCCACGCCGCTCTCGTCGGCAGGCAGCGGATTGAGCACTCTCAAGTCGATTCTGAACTGCTGACGCAACAATTCCACAAGCGTATTGTTGAGAATTACATCCTCCTCGCGTGAGCGGATGACGTAGTTGTTGCCGTTCTTGCGCAGGATATCCACCGGCAGTAGCAGAATGGGGGCATTCCTTTCGGTGGCGGATTTTTCGGTCTCATACCATTTCAGCATACCCAAGGCCAGAAACAGCGTATTGGCGCCGTTCTCTTCCAAAGCCGTGCGTGAGGTGCGATAGATAAACTTGAGTTGTGTCTTCAGCTCGGCCTCCGTGAGGTAAGAAAAGAGATGATTCTTTTCGATTTCCTCTTTCACACGGCTGTCGGTCACTCCGTCGATTTTGGGCAGTATCGAGAAATCCTCGTTTTGCTGCACGCGGTCTTCTATCTTGTCGATGTCGTACGAAACGAAGGGAATCACCCGCTTGCCGGCCTTGCAGTTCAGGAGATTGTTCCTGAGCGAGAAATCCAGCAGCTTCCGTTCCCACAGATCCTGCTTCGTGAGCTGTGCCGCTGCCTTCCCGTCGTCGAAATGGAGGGCGTATGGGTCGTGCAGTTCGAATTCGATGGTCTCGTACTGTTGCAGTACAAGTTCCTCTCCGATTCGGACGGAAATCACCGTCACACATTCTCGTTTTTGCCCCTCGGGACCCAATTGGGCGGCTGCAGTGGGTTGTGGCTTCAGCCCTTCGAGCAACTTGGTCTCGCCGGCTTTTATCTCGGGAAATCTGAGCTCTTGCCCTTCGAGCATCTCTCCCTCGAGCGAGACGCAAACATCCCGCCAAGCATGCGCGTCCTGGCTCACAAGGGTCATCGGCTCGGTCAGGAAGATTCCTTTGACAGAACCCGTCAGTGGATATGTCTTGTTCATTATACGTGTTCTTTTGACTTTGCAAAGATAAAAGATTTCTCGGAAAAATCCAAATATTCTGCCGATTTTTTGTAAATTATTTGTTTAAGTGGCACATTTGGCCTATCTTTGTCGGCAATTTTGTAGGTAATCAGAAATTTTTCGGAATGAAAGTCAACCTCTATATCCGACGCTACCCACTGTCCGTCCTTTGCATTCTGGCGGTTTGGTACGCGTGTTTCCTCTTCGAAGCTCCGGAGACTCCTCTCAACGATGTGCGTCTCATAGACAAGTGGACCCACATGGTGATGTATCTTGTCACCTGCGGTTTCATTTGGTGGGAATATCTCCGGTCTCACAGCGCTGTCAGGCGTTCCAAGGTACTTCTTTGGGCCGTCACGGCTCCCGTCCTCATGGGTGGTGTCATTGAACTTCTGCAAGCCTATTGCACGGGCGGATGCCGCAGCGGCGAATGGCTCGATTTCCTGGCCGATGCCATCGGCGTCTTTCTGGCCGCCTTGCTCGCTCTCTTTTGGATTCGCCGGCGAAAAGTGCCCCTCTGTTAGGAGGCTGCTTCGCCGTCTTTCGGTTTCCCTGGACGGGTATAGAATTTTGTAGCTGCCTTCTTTCTCTTTTGAGCCTGCTTTGCACGACGGGCTTTCAGCTCCTGCCAGGCATCGTACTGCCTTTCGATGTAATTGTCTGCCATAGTGAGTTTTTGAGTTATTTTGTGTGGTAAAACAATCGATTTTGATAATTCTGCGATGCAAAATTACAGTTTTTTTAGAACTTTTGCAAGTTTTTTGCCAAAAAATTTCGGCAGATGGAAAAAAATGCATACCTTTGCACCGCATTTTCAGAGAAAAAGTTCATTTCGATGACTTTTTTATTACGGAAACGACATTTTTTTACATTCAAATAAACAAATCAAATTTTTAAAACAAACTATCGTTATGAAGAAGTACATGGTTCTGTTGGCAACCGCAGCTCTGTTCTGCGCTTGCTCTGGTAACAAGGCTGCCGAAGAGGCTGCCAAGAAGGCTCAGGCTGAGGCCGATTCTATCGCTGCTGTTGCAGAAGCTGCCAAGGTGGCTGCTGAGGAAGAGGCAACGAAGGCTCAGGATTGCGTTAACGCTGTTCAGGCTCAGATCGACTCTCTCTCCAACCTCGGTAAGAAAATCAGCAAGGAAGGTAAGGCTCAGCTCGACTCCCTCACCGCTGCTATCGACGGTCTGAAGACTGCC
>CALBPV010000116.1 GCA_937899265.1 uncultured Bacteroidales bacterium | reverse complement strand
TGAAGACCGGCACCTTATGGCCGAAGTTGTTCACGACCGTATAAGACGAGGGATAATTGTCCTTGCCCATGATGACGAGATCGAACCCGTCCACCATCTTGACGACGGGGATGCCTCCGTTGGGATTTTTGTAGGAGTCCAATTCAAAACCTTGGGCCGTATAGTTGCGACTGCACTGGAAAATGCCGATGAGGAGGTCGGGTTTCTCCTCCCTGCGGATGTAGTTGACCCATTCCTGAGCCGTCTCAATCATATCGGTGGTCATAATTTCCTTCCACAGCATTCTCGGGAGCCATTGGTTGACACGGGGTGAAATGAGTCCGAGGATGGCTATCTTGGCATTGCCCTTGTGGACAATGGTGTAGGGCGCGAAAAAGGTTTGTTTGGTCTTGGCATTCAGGAGATTGGCACACACGACAGTGGGATGCCAGGTGGGATCGCGGCGCACGGGATGCAAACATTCGCCGATTTTGAGGTCGTTCTGGGAAACGCCGAAAGCATCATATCCGATGTAACGCAATGCGCGGTAATAGATGGGCTCCGAGACGGTGTCCACATAGTTGTAATAATAGGCTTCGACGCTGCCCGAGAGGTTGCCTCCGGCATCGAGCATCAGCACATTGCGGTCTCCGTATATCTGACGGATGTCACGTATATAGCTTGAGAGATTGGCGAGAGAATAGGGCGACACCGAGTCGGCCTTGAAGTCGTAGGGGAGAATGGCTCCGTGGAGATTGCCCGTGGAGAGAATGACCAACGTCGAATCGTCTGCGGATGACTTTCTGCAGCCGGTCAGGAGGACGGCTGTCAGAGCAGCGAGAAGAAGGACAAGAACTTTGCGGGGCATCAGTGGAAAGGTTTGGTGTCCTTTTGCGTAAGGTAGGGCAAAAGCAAATTGATATCGCGTTGATGGTTGGCAAGCCACCAATCGTAGGGGAGCACCTGCCAATTGCCGGTGGCGGAAGTTGAAATCCGTCCGTCGGCACGTATCTTTTGGGCAATGTAGTAGCACATGTCGTGGGTCGATTCGTTGATGGTGTGGAATCGGATGTCCTGTTCCGACCAACCGAGACCGCCCGGCAGGAATCCTCCGCCGCCGGCAGCTTGATAGCTGTTGATGGCCACGGTGTAGCTTTGATCCAATTCAAACGGCGAGCCGTCGGAGAGGCTTGAGATGTGCACGCGTTGGTAGGGAGGGCGGGAGATGTCCACGGTGTAGTTGATGCCGGCTGCCGATGTGAAGTTGTACTGGGGCGTAGCCATGACGGGACCGAACCTGTCGTAAGCCACGCTTCCGTCGGGCAGGAGCCGGAAATTGAGCACATAGTCATCAGGGTTGTGCATTTGAGCGAACTGGCGCGCGTAGCCGAATTCCAGAAACTTGTGGATGTCCTTGCCCGTCATCCACATCTTGACCACTTGGTTCTCGTATTTGTACATCGAGAAAATCTGACGCATCGTGAGTTCTCCGGCGGGGATGTCGTTGAAGACCGAAAGCGAACTGGCAAATGAAATCTGGGCGTCGGTCTCCTTGAGCTGGACTTGGTGGATGAAATCCATCAGGTTGGATGGCCCTGTCAGCGAAGCCGACCCCCGAAGTGTTTCGTCGGTGTAGCCCAGCGGACGGTTGAGGAAAGAATCCACTTCCTGCCGGCAGGCAGCAAAGTGCTGTTCGAAATCGGCTGAAATTTTCATGCCCTTGACGGGTACTCGCCGGATGCTGACCGATTTCTGCACTCTCGCGCTCTTCTTGTCGGTACGCGTAATCCAAATGTCGGCCCGGGCTATTTCTCCGGCATGAGCTATAGGTTCCAGCAGATACACCTTCTCGCCGGCCACATTCTCGATGGTGTCGGCCAAAGCCAGATGGTCATGCCCCAGGAAAACGAGATCGAAGCCCGGAATCTCACATACAACGGAATGGACACTTTCAAACGCAGTTTTTGCCGTATCTTCAGTCTGGACAGGATAGCTCTCCTCTCCGGCATGGAAGATGCCCACGACGAGATCGGGTTTCTCGTTTTGCCGGAGATATTTCATCCACAAACGGGCAGCCCCTGTCATGTCGGTGAAATTAAGATTGGGCCAAATGGATTTGGGAATCCACCGATGGACTCCGGGCGTGATGAACCCCAGCACGGCCACTTTGAAACCCTTGACGTTGAAGACGGCGTAAGGCTCGAACATCGGTTCGCCGGTACGCATGTCGATGGCGTTGGCGGCCAGGATGGGGCACTTGGACTGACGGGGCATCCTGTCGGCATAGACAAATTCGCCGGCCTCGATATCGTGGTTTCCGAGAGCAATGGCGTCGTACTGCATATAGTTGAGCACCTCGGCAGTCAGAAGCGGTTTGCGCATGGCCACATAGTTGCTCCAATAGACTGCAGGAGTACCCTGGTTAAAATCGCCTCCGTCCAAAAGAAGTGTCCCTCGGGGATTGGCCTCACGGACGGTGTCGATGTAGGACTTTATATGGGCCATGCTCTCGTCGAGGGGGCGGTCGTTGGTAAAGTCGTAGGGGAAGATTTGTCCGTGAATGTCGGTAGTGTAAAGAACGGTGATATGCGCATTCTTTCCGTCAGACTCACAAGAGGAGCATCCGCTGCACAGCATGCAGTGGATAAGAGCGGGGAGACATATTAAAGAGAAGAAAAAACGCATGGTCGCAAATATTCGGGTAGGGGATACGTCAGTATGTGAAATCGAAGCGTTCGCCGAGGAATTTGGTATCCATCGCTTTGCCTTTGAGGAACCA
>CALBPV010000115.1 GCA_937899265.1 uncultured Bacteroidales bacterium | reverse complement strand
TAAGGTCTAAGGTCGGTTCACGGTTGACCTTTGACCTTTGACCTTTGACCTTTGATTTTTGACCTTTGACCTTTGACTTTTGACTTTTGACCTTTGACTGATTACTGCGCCTTTGACCTTTGACCTTTGACCGTCCTGCTCCCTTCCCTTTAGGGGAGGGCTGGGGAGAGGCTGACTGATTACTGCGGCAGATAGTTGGGCTTGGTATATTTCACGACACCGTAGTAAAGAGTGGTGTAGGCCGATTTGTCCGACAGGGTGCCCAGAGAGAAGGGGACGATGATGGCCGCCTCACCGCCGTACCAAAGGAAACGTGCGGGAAAAGCCATCCCGGCCGATGTGCACTCATAGCTGGAGCCTGTGCTGTAGTAGGAGGCGTAGTAGGTCGTGGCGTAGTAGGATACGTTCCAATTGTAGATGATTTCGTAACTGTTCGGGTCGAGATTGCTGCCTTTGGTGCTTTGGGCGAAATCTATGAAGTCGTCGTCAAGTTGGTAGCAACTGTCGTAACGCACCAGGATGTTGCTTCCCGTGCCGAACTTGCCCGATTCGAACCCGTTCTGGTCGTTGCCCCAGCTCTTGATTTTGAAATACAGTTTCTTGAAGTCGCCTTCATCGATTCGGTACCATTGGTTCAACTGCAGGTATTTCGAAGGATGGATGCTGTCGGTAAGCACTGCATCGGTGATGTCGTCCACTTGGTCTTCGTCAAGGGTCTTGTAGTTGCCGATGGAAAGATAGCTGACAAAATTGTTGATGTATCTGTTCTCGGAATTGACCAAGTCGGCGTATGTTTCAGTGGACGAACAGGAGGTGATGCTTCCGGCACCACATCCGAGGAGGACGGCCAAAACCGCCGTATAGAATATTTTTCTCATAAACTGTAAAAATGCGCGCAAATATAATAATAAAAGATGAGATAACGAAAAAAACTGAAAAAAATCTGCACATCTGCCCCTAAAACATGTCGTTTTGTAACCTCAAGGGGGTATTTGCAGGTCTAAAGTCTAAAGTCTAAGGTCTAAAGTCTAAAGTCTAAAGTCTAAAGTCTAAAGTCTAAAGTCTAAAGTCTAAGGTCTAAGGTCGGTTCAGGGTTGACCTTTGACCTTTGACCTTTGACTTTTGACCGTCCTTCAAGCCTTTGACCTTTGACCTTTGACCGTCCTTCAAGTCTTTGACCTTTGACTTTTGACCGTCCTTCAAGCCTTTGACTTTTGACTTTTGACCTTTGACCTTCCACCTCCCTTCCCTTTAGGGGAGGGCTGGGGAGAGGCTGTGAGGGCTGGGGAGAGGCAGTGAGGAGCTGGGGAGAGGCTGACTGATTACTATAGAAAACGGTCGTATAGCGGGAGGGCTTTGAGGAAGAGTTTCTCGGCCATCTCGAGGCTGCCGTGAAACTCGCCGCCGGCCGCGTTTTTGTGGCCGCCGCCTCCGAAGAAACGGCTGCATATTTCGTTCACCGGATAATCGCCCTTGCTCCGCAATGAAACTTTGACAAAGTTTTTCTCCTCGCGGAAGTAGGCCGACACCCGAATGCCGTAAAGATTGAGCGGCAGATTGACAAAGCCTTCGCTGTCTCCCTTCTGGTAGCCGTATTTCTTGAGTTCGGGCTTCGTGAGCGAAAAGAATGCCGCCTTGTGTTCCGGAATCAACGTCATTTTCTGGTCCAGAACATAGCCCATCAGACGCGCACGGCGTTCCGTCTCCAGTTCGCAATCTCTGCGGAAACGTTCGGCATCCGCTCCGCGAGCCACCAAATCACCTGCGACAAGCCAAGGGGAGGGGTCGTTCACCGTGTACGAAAACATGCCCGTGTCAGTCATCAGGCCGCAAAAGAGAGGGCCTGCTATGGTCTCGTCTATCAGGTCGGCATCTCCCAGTTCGCAGATGAGATGATAGACCACCTCACAGGCAGCGGCCATTTCGGGATGGGAGATTATCACATCGAATTCTCCGGTTGCTGGATTCAGATGATGATCGACCATCATCTTCGCAATCGGGAGCTTTTTCAGTTCCGTAGCCATTTCTCCTGTACGGGAGAGCTCGTTATAATCGCTGGCAATCAATACCTCCGCTGCATGAAGCGTCTTCAGGGCCGCTTCTTTTTGAGAGGGGAGACTTTTGTCCTGTGTCTCATAGATGATGCCTTCCTCATGGCCGGGGATGAACGAGAGGTTCATGCCCGGAGCATCGTTGAAGATGACCGTCACGTCCTTCCCTTTCTTTTTGAGCCAGCGGTGCAGGCCAATGGCAGAGCCGAGAGCATCGCCGTCGGGCGATATATGCGTCGTGATGACGAAGCGTTGATGTCCGTCTATCAGACAACGGGCGGCTTCCAGTGTAGCTGAATCTATCGTTTTCTTTAGTTCCATAATGCTTGAATTAAGTCGGCAAAGATACGGCTATTTTTTGAAATAACCAAATTCGGAACGTTAAAAATTCCTTTTTGCCGAAAAATTGCGGGCATTTTAAACTTTCCGCTAGCCGGCAAGTCATAAAAACGGTTTTTGAAACGTCCTGAAGGACGGTCAAAAGTCAAAGGTCAAAGGCTACTGCGAACTGTAAGTTCGGGTCAAGGGTCAAAAGTCAAAGGTCAAAGGCGCTCTACCGTGAACCGACCTTAGACCTTAGACCGTTAACCGAGAACCGACCTTAGACCGTAAATAGATAAATTTAAAATAAATATGACTTCTTCAAATCTACAGCGCTTCGCATGCGCAATTATTATGACTCTTGCGGCAATGGCAACCATTGCGCAGCCCGGAGGCAACAGGCTGATTCAGGCCACGGGCCACATCATCGACTCCAACACTTCCGAGCCTCTCATCTCAGCCACCGTCCAGGCTCATTCCGCCGACGGTTCCACAGGCACCTTTGCCATCACCGACACGACCGGCCTTTTCACCCTCCAGGTGCCCCGTCCCGGCAAATATACGCTCACGTTTTCTTACGTGGGATACAAAGAACTCGTCAAGGAAATGAACATTTGGCCCGGCAGAGCCGCCAACTTGGGCAATTTCAAACTCGAGGAGGATCCCGAATACCTCGAAGAAGTCGTTACCGTGGGACGTGCCCAGCGCATGAAGCAGGTGGGCGACACCGTCATGTATAATGCCGATGCCTACAAAGTGCAGGACGGTGCCACCGCCGAAGAACTTGTGGCCAAGATGCCCGGAATCGAAGTGACCGATGAGGGAATCAAAGCCCAGGGAGAGACGGTGGAGAAGATTACCGTTGACGGTAAAGCTTTCTTTGAGAACGACCCCAAACTCGCCCTTCGAACACTGCCCGCCGAGGTCGTACAGCAGGTCAAGGTCTTCGACCAGAAGAGCGACCAGGCCGAGTTTACCGGCTTCGACGACGGCGAGACGGTCAAAGCGATGGATCTCGCCACAAAATCCTATCGACGCAACGGCGTCTTCGGCAAGGTTTACGGCTCGCTGGGCGCAGATTTCGATTGGGACAATCTGTATTACAATGCAGGCTTCAACCTCAATTTCTTCACACCCCGGCACCGCATCTCCATGCTGGCGATGACCAACAATGTGAACCAGCAGGACTTCACGTTCGACGACCTGCAGGCCTCCGGAGGCATGGGCGGCCGGGGCGGACGTTTCGGCAACCGCGTGGGTTCCCAGAGTGGCGTGTCACGGGCCAATGCCTTTGGCATCAACTATAACGAGAATTTCCTCGATGACAAACTCGAAGTACAAGGTTCCTATTTCTTCAACGGTACGCGCACGACGCTCAACGATTCGATAGCCAGCGACTACATCAACACGGCCCGTTCGACCGTTCAGACCGACGATGCCCTTTCCCACAACTACAGCCACCGGCTGGAGATGCGCCTGCGCTATCGCATCAACGACTACAACGAGCTCATCTTCCGTCCCACGGCCTCTTTCCAGCAGACCGACCGCGAACAGTTTACAGCGTCAACCACCTGGCGCCATTCGCTCGACTCGGTGATGAACAACCCCCTGGTTTACAACGATTTCCAGAACTGGACCTCTACAAATACCGACTCGGAATCCAAATCGTGGAATGCCGGGTTCGGCGCCACTTGGCGTCATCGTTTCGAAAAAGCCGGACGTACACTCAGCATGGGGGCCAACCTCAGATTCTCGGGTTCGAAAACGGATGCCGACTATATCAAGAATTACAGCTACAAGACCTCAGCTGACTTCTACGGCAACAACTCCGACACCAAAGGTCTCAACACCTCGGGCAATTTGCAGTGGACCGAACCCATCGATTCGACCCAGCAACTTTCTTTCCGGTATGACATCGGCTACAACCGTTCGGAAAACGACCGTTTCGTGGGCTTCTTCGATGATGCCACCTTCTCCCAACTCGATTCTGTCGATGCGCGCAACTCGTCCGACTATGTTTCCAAGTATCTCACCAATTCGTTCGAAGCCGGCTGGCGCATCAACCGCGGACAGTTCCGGGCAAACGCTTCGCTCGCCTTCCAAAACGCCCGGCTCAAGGGCGAACAGACCTACGACTATTGGAATGTGGCAACGATGGGAGCCGACACGTTGAGTTACACCACCTCCAAGTCGTTCAACTCCTGGCTCCCCAATGCCCGCATCGAGTGGCGTCCGCAGAACAATGTCGAGGTGGAACTCCGCTACCGGGCCTCGGCATCCAATCCGTCGGTGTCGAATCTCCAGCAGAGCGTCAACACTTCCAACGAGTTGAGCTATTCGACCGGTAATCCCGATTTGGACCAGAGCGTCTCGCACGAGCTCCGTCTGCGTGCCATGTACACCAATGTGGAGCGCGCCACCAATCTCATGGTTTGGGGGTCCTATTCTACCCGTCAGGATTACATCGGAACCCAGTATCTCACCAACAACTCCGCTTCAACAGTGGCTCTCAATACGATGCAGGGGTACAGCGACACCCGTTTCAACGGACTCAATCTGGTCTCCGGCGCCAGAATATCCCGTCCCGTCAATATGAGCGGTTATCAGAGTGCAGGGTTGGGCGTGGTTTACGGTTTCCCGTGGGATCTCATCTACAGCAATGTGAATTTCGGCATGGATGTCAACTTCGGCATCACGCCCTCCCAGCAGCTCTATTACGAAGGAACCGACAGCCGGGGCAAGGCGGTTTACACCGACCTCACAACCAAGGTGCGTCAATATACCCTCACTCCCCGTCTCCACATAACCTCCAACATCTCGTCAGACCTCGACTTCTCCCTTTCCTACAATCCTTCCTACCAGAAGGTCAACGACACCGAGAACACGTCCAACAACTACGAGTATTTCACCAACCGTGCTTCGGCCCGTCTCAACTGGACTTTCTGGCGCGGATTCACGATGGAGCAACAGCTCAACTGGACCAACTACAACGGAACCGATATGGATGCCGTCGACGATACCTGGATTTGGAACATGTCGCTCGGCAAAAAGTTCCTCAAAAACAAAGCCGAGATTAAGTTGCAGGCCTACGACCTCCTCAACTCCAACAAGGGTTTCTCACGCAGTGTGTCCGACACCTACATCAGAACATCTTACGTCAACTACATGCCTCGCTATGTCATGCTGACCTTCAGCTATAAAATCTCCGCCTACAAAGGCTCCTCCGAAATGAAGGAACGCGGCGGACGGGGCGGTCGCAGCGGCTTCGGCGGAGGCCCGATGTAAGGGGCGTGGTCGGGTGACTGCAACCAGGCGATGAGGTCGCGGAAGAGGGGATCGCGGGAGAGCAGGGAGGCGGAGCCTACAACATGCAGTTCCTGACGGGCGCGGGTGAGGGCTACATTGAGTTTGCGATCGACGGTGACACCCTCGGGCGTGACAAAGGTCTGGGAGGTGAGGAATTGGAGCTGGTAGGGTCGCTGTACGGTGAATCCGTAGATGATGACATCCCGCTGGGAACCCTGGAACCGTTCGACGGTGTCAATCATGAGTCCTTCGGGTACATCCCCCAATTCGCGCTTCACTGCGGCCATCTGGTGCCGATAGGGCACAATGATGCCGATGCTCCACTCGGGATGCGAGGTGCGGAGGGAGGTCACGAGACGGGCAATGAGCTGCGCCTCGGCGTGGTTGACTTTATCGACGGTGGCAGGTGTGCGTGGGGGTGTGGGCACATCGTGGAAGAAACAGCGCTGACGGTCTGGCTCGGCCTGCTGCCAGTCGGAGGCCGGGAGGAGCCGTCCGTCATAGAACCTGCGGGCGGGCCACTCGGCAATGCGCACATGCATGCGTCCCTGCCGGTTGAGAAACCACACGAAATCGGAGGGGATGCGGTCGTACCACCGCTGGAAGAGGGAGTTGCTGCATGAGGTGAGTCCGACGGACCGGAGGGAGGCTTCGGTGACCTCCGACTCGCTGTCGTTCTGCTGGACTACGGCGGGCAGCTGACGGTGGTCGCCGATGAGCACGAACTTGCGGATGGCCTCCCTTCCGTCGTGTTGGGCACAGAGCAGCGGGAGCAGATGGGGCTCGAGAATCTGGGACGCCTCATCGACGATGGCGAGGTCGAAGCCCCGCAGTTGCCACAACTCGGAGTGGCTGCCTAAGGTGGAGGTGGTGCCGACGACGATGCGTGCCTCCCGAATGAGGTCGCTCACGGCCTCAATGTCGCGCAGCTCGGCCACCCGGTTTTCGAGGAGACGGTCGTGGTAGGCGGGGTCGCAGGAGAGGGGGCGTCCGATGCGCAGAAAGTCGAGGCCCTCGGCCACGAGTTTGGAGCATATCTCATCGACGGCACGGTTGGTGTAGGACACCAGCAAGACGGTGCGTCCGGGCTGGAGCAACGCTTCGCGCAGGATGTTGAGGAGTCCGAACGATGTCTTGCCCGTGCCGGGAGGACCGAGGAGCAGGAAGAGGTCTGTCGCCTGCCGAGCCCGCAACACGAGGTCGTTGAAGGGGCCGTAGTCGCCGAGAAGCGTGACGGAAGTGTCGCGACGGGGTTCGCGCAGGGAGAGAATGAGGTCTCGCCTGTCGTCGCTGCATGAGAGGAAGAGTTGCAACCCACGGAAGAGGGTTCGCGAGGTGGCATCGACATCGTCGTGTTCGAGCGCCCAGCACTCGTCCTCTGCGGACGAGAAGACCGCATCGTTGCGCTGGGGCTGACGCAGGCTGACGAAGATGCGGTCGCCCTGAATGTCGCGCAGAATGCCGCGCCGTACCATTCCCCGGCGACAGTCGGGTACACTGCCGACGGTGTATTTATAGAACAGCACGGCATCGCCCGTGCGGAAATTGGCGAGGTCGTCGTCGGACGTGTCTCCGATGGTGAACTCCACCTCACTGATGGGACGTTCGCCTGAGAACGAGATGCGGAGACCGGTGTAAATCTCGCCGGCTTCGCGTTTTTCGTCGAGGGTGGCAGCCCAGAGGGAAGAGATGCCGGTGGCGGGTTGATGCTCGTTGCCGGTTTTGCCTTTGAGATACTCCACTTGGAGGAACCGGAAGAAACGGAAGTAGTAGTCGCGCGCCACATCGGAGACGGTATGGAGCGGCACTGTGAGCTCCTGAAGACGGGGCAGAATCCAGTCGTTCCACAGCTTCCCCTCAAGGTGGAGCACATTGAGCGTCTCGGGCGAGAGGGAGTCGAGCACCTCGCGTCCCTCGGGTGCGGCGAGAGAGAGTTCGAGATCGACAATCTGATTGCGGAGCCGCATGGCCTGATAGAGCAAGGCGGGAGCTGCGGGCGTTTTGAGCAGGGGCTTCTGATATTTGGAATAGAGCAGGAAACTCTGGATGTCTTTGTTGCGGAGGCCGTGATTGTAGTGGAGCAGGGCCTGATAGAGGACGAGCTGGACGTAGTGCGGAGTCCGGGCCTTGGGTATCTCGTAACGGTCGAAGGGCAGGAATCCCCCTTTGCCGGATTTCTGTTCGATGAGGATGGCCCGCCGTTCTTCGCGGTCCCACTGGAGGAAGTCCATACGTCCCCGGAGTCCCAACATCTCGCTCACGAAGGACGGTTCCAGTTCGACCCGGGAAGGGTCGTACTCGGGCAGCATCGTGAGCTGGGAGGTGAGGGCGTAGTGGATGTTGCGCTGTTGGGCACGGGCATCCCGATGGAACTCGGACGAGGGTCTGACGGCACTGAGGGTGATGGCATTGTGGCGGAAGAAGTCCATGATGCTGTCGGCGTATGGACGCGGACCGAGATTGACATCCTCGTCGAGGAGTTGTCCCGCAAAGTTGCCCAAGAGGGTTGCTTGGGTGTCATCCTTGGACTGAAGGCGGCCCGCGAGATGGGTGAGGGGTGTGATGCCGTACTCTTGCCAACAGGCTGCTATCTCGGAGATATTGACGAGGAAGTCCGGCTCGAAGACGATGAGTTCGGGATAGAGCACCCCGTCCTCTTCGCGCGGAGCAACGAGGTTGAGTTGACTGCCCTCGCTGAGGAGCGGAAGCAGGTAGGCCCGGGAGTCGTCGCGATTCTCGTCGGGCGCCGCGTAGGCCACACGCAGCAGCGAAGAACGGTCGGCCTCGGGACGGACGAAAAGAAACGAGGAGTCGGCGTGGTCGAAAGAGACGCGGAGACTGTCGGACGGGAGACGCCGCATGACCGAATGGCGCCGGTCACGACGGGGAAGGTGTTCCAGCAGCGGAGCCGGAATCTCCTCGCCCGTGACGAGGGCCACAAAGCGGGAGAGCGTCTTGAGGTCGTGGAGCCACCAGTCGTGCAGCGTCTTCTCGCGACCAGCATCAAGCACGGAGAGGCGGTGGCGGAAGTCGCCCACGCGAAGCCACAACTCGTCGGAGGCACCTCGCTGACGCAGCAGCCAATCGACCCTCGGGGCAAAGCCCACCATTCGGACGGGGATTCCCTCCGTGTGGTCCCACACGAGGGCGTGGGCGATACGGTTGAGTTCATCGTAACGCTTGAGTACCGGCCCTTCGGCACCGGCCAGGAGAAGAAGATCGGAATAGTAGGGAAGCATTCTCGGATAATGGTTAATGGTTATTGGTTATTGGTTATTGGTCTAAGGTCTAAGGTCTAAGGTCTAAGGTCAAAGGTCTAAGGGATTCTGCGGGCATAGACCGGAGCATGATTCCTGATTCATGATGCATGGTGCATGGTTCCTGATTCATGATGCATGATTCCTGATTCATGATGTATGGTGCATGATTCATAGAAAACGGATGCGCCACTCGGGCGGATAGAGGTTGTTGGCACGGGAGCCGAGATTTTTGACCCATCCGAGACCGAGGCCGCGGTGGGTGATGCGGACATAACCGCAGGGAGCGTCGGGCAGGACAACGGCTTCGCGCCGCAGGTATTGCAGGGCGAGGGGAGTATCCACTTCGCAGGACGCATAATTCTTGCACACGATGGGCAGCGACGAGAGGGCAAGGGCGTGGGACGGGAGCAGGTCGCGTCCCTTGAGCGAAGCCAGTTCGACGCCGGTCAGAAGGGTGTAGAGCCGGGCTGCCGAGATGCGTTCCAGGAGGGGAAGACGGGCCGACGGGAAGGCAGCAAACTGCCCTTCGCCGACGGAGACAAACTCATAGCCCGAGGGAAGCAGGAAGAACGGTTTAACGGTTAATGGTTCTCGCCCCACAAGGGGGATTCGGCGGGCATGGCCCGGAGCATGGTGCATGGTTCTCTTGGCACGCGGAGAACGGACAGCCTCGCGCGTGGAAGCTTCAGAGGACTTGCGCACCACACTGAGGAAGAGCCCTTCTCCGGCAGTGAGGTGGGGCATGAAACGATAGCAGGGCAGCGTACCGACCAACGGAGGACGAATGTGCCAATCGGGCGAGACAGGCACTTCGAGCGCCTCGGCTCCCATCTCGGAACAGAGGAAGGAGAGTATCTCCTCGTTCTCGTGGATGTTGTAGGTGCAGGTGGAGTAGATGAGCAGTCCGCCGGGACGGAGAGCGGGCCAGATGTCGCGCAGGATGCGATGCTGGGTGTCGGCACACTCGCGCACCTTGGCGGGACTCCATTCTGCTATGGTGGCAGGGTCTTTGCGAAACATGCCCTCGCCCGAACAGGGCGCATCGACCAGAATGAGGTCGAAAGCGGAGATGAGGGACGAGAAGTCGGCGGGCGCATTGGCCGTGACGATGACATCGGGACAGCCCCACTTGGTGACGTTCTCGGCGAGAATGCGGGCACGCCGTCGGTCTATCTCGTTGCTGACGGTCAGACTTCCGGGAGGCAGCGCACTCTGGAGCGCCGTCGTCTTGCCGCCCGGGGAGGCACAGAGGTCGAGGGCAGTGACGGGAGCGCTGACGAGGGAACGGACCACATGGGTGACAAACATGGAGGAGGGTTCCTGCACATAGTAAGCCCCGGCGTGGAGCAGAGGGTCGAGCGTGAAGGAAGGACGACGGCTGAGGTAGCGGCCTTCGGGACACCAGGGGACAGGGCGTGCCTCCGCATCGTCCGTCAGGACGGGCAAGGCGGAGGGGTCGGAGATTTTGGCCGGATTGAGGCGAATGGAAGTGACCGGTTCGGACTGCGAAACGGCCTCTTCGAAAAGCGACCACTCGGAGGGCGAAAGAATGGACTTTTGGGCCTCGATGAAGGCGACCGGGAGTGACAACTGGACCATAAACGTAAAATTTTTGTGTAAAATTACGCCAAATATTTGACATTTCCAAATTTTTTATGTATTTTTGCACGAAAATTATCGATTTTTGACAGAAATGACACTTGAGACGGCACTTTATCTCATTCCCGTGACGCTTGGCGACACTCCTGTGGAGCAAGTTTTGCCCGCATGGAATCGCGAGGTCATCAAAGGTATCCGGCACTTCATCGTGGAGAACGTGAGGTCGGCCCGCAGGTTCCTCAAAAAGACGGAACCCGCCATCGACATCGACGCGCTCTCGTTCGTGGAGCTGAACCAACATACCGACCCGAAGGACATCGCCGGCTATCTGCTCCCTCTCGAAAAGGGTGAGCCGATGGGGGTGATATCGGAGGCGGGATGTCCGGCTGTGGCCGACCCGGGCGCAGATGTGGTGGCCATCGCCCAGGAGAAAGGTCTCAAGGTGGTTCCGCTTGTGGGCCCGTCATCCATCATCATGAGTGTGATGGGGTCGGGATTCAACGGCCAGAGTTTTGCCTTCAACGGCTATCTGCCCATCGAGGAAGGAGCCCGCACAAAACGGCTCCAGCTGCTCGAGACACGGGCTTGGAACGAAAGCCAGACACAGCTCTTCATCGAGACACCCTATCGCAACATGAAGCTGATGGAACAGCTGCTGCGCACGTTGCGACCCCGGACGAGGCTCTGTGTGGCCTCCGACATCACCTGCGAGGACGAGAAGATAGTGACGCGCAGTGTGGCCGAATGGCAACGCCGGCTGAAGGGAATGACCGACGAGGAACGTCAGAAAGAGATACCGAGAGTGCCCGCCATCTTCCTGATTTACAAAGGATAGGGCAGAAACATTTATATATTTTAGATTTACCTATTTACGGTCTAAGGTCAAAAGTCAAAAGTCAAAGGTCAAAAGTCAAAGGTCAAAAGTCAAAGGTCAAAAGTCAAAAGTCAAAGGTCAAAAGTCAAATGTCAAAGGTCAACCCTGAACCGACCTTAGACCTTAGACCGTTAACCGAGAACCGACCTTAGACCTTAGACTTGAGACCTGCTAATGAGGAGACAGGACAGTGACACTGAAGTTTTTGAGTCTTTCGAGCGGATCGAGCGGCAACTGCTATTGGTTGGGGACGGAAAAATACGGCATCCTCATCGATGCAGGCATCCCGGTGAGAAGCATCCAAAAGGTGCTGAAAGAGAACGGGTTGCCCTTCGAGAAAATCATGGGCGTACTTATCACCCACGACCACACCGACCACATCCGGTCGGCGGGTTCTCTGGGCGAGTTGTACCATTTGCCCATCTACGCCACAGGCCCCGTTCACGATGGCATGAACCGCAACTACGGCATGCAGAAGAAACTCACCTCTGTCTCCAAGCGGGTGTTCGAAAGGGACGAAGTCTTCGAGGTGAAAGGGACCGACTTCCGGGTGACCGCCTTCTCGGTGCCCCACGACTCGACCGACTGTGTGGGCTACTATATCGAAGCCGGCGGGGAGGACGGAGAGAAGCCCGTGACGTTCTGTATCGTGACCGACTGCGGCAAGGTGACACCGGACATCATCCATTACCTCTCGAAGGCCGACCATATTGTGGTGGAATCGAACCACGACGTGGACCGCCTCATGAACGGCAGCTATCCGCCCTATCTGAAGAAAAGAGTGAGGGGAGAGGGCGGTCATACGAGCAATGCCGAGTGTGCGATGCTGCTGCACGATGTGTGGCATGAAGGGCTGAAACACGTCTTCCTCTGCCACCTCTCGCACGAAAACAACGACCCCGACCTATGCTACCGCACGGCATCGAAAGCCCTGCAGAGCGAAGGCGTCCGTGTGGGCGAAGACCTTACGCTGGCCGTGCTGATGAGAAACTCGCCCTCGCTGCTCTACACGTTGGGCACCTTCGGCAAACCGTCCGAGACGCAACTGGAAATTGAATTCGTATAACACAAAACTTTAATATCAACCTTTTAAATTTAAACGATTATGCACAGCAATCCCAAAGAATGTCTCTATTGCCAGAACAATGAGACTCTCCACAACCTGATGATTGAGATTCAGCATCTGTCTGTCTCCCGCGTGTTCCTTTTCAAAGAGCAGACCTACAGAGGCCGTTGTCTGGTGGCATACGACGGCCACGTGAACGACCTCAACGAGTTGAGCGACGAACAGCGCAATGCCTTCATGGGCGATGTGGCCCGTGTGACACGCGCCATGCAGCAGGCTTTCAATCCCGAGAAAATCAACTACGGCGCCTATAGCGACAAGCTCTCTCACCTCCATTTCCACCTGGCACCCAAGTATGTGGACGGTCCCGACTACGGCGGCACGTTCCAGATGAATCCCGGCAAGGTCTATCTCAGCGATGCCGAATATCAGGACCTCATTGCCCAAATCAAGAAGTATCTCTGAGCCCCGCAAGCCTCAGGCCCGACAATCATCAAGACAGGCGGCTCTCCGAATCGGAGGGCCGCCTGAGGCGTTTATGGACAGTTACCATCGGTCGCGGGTGACGATGTTGTCCTCATGGATATGGTCCTTGGGGAACTCCATACCGTTCCAGGCTTTGACCTGCGTCCAAGGCTGTGGGGCATCGGTCCAGAAAGGATGGTTGGCGGGAAGTCCGAGGGGAAGGAATATGGAGGAGGTGATGTAGAGCGAACCGTTGTTGGTGTACCAGTCGGCCGCAGAGGGCTGGGAGCCGCAGAACCCGAGGGTGAGATATTGTCCCACGTAGTTGCCCTCGCCGTCCATCATGCGGTGGAGCGTACGGGTGAGGGCGGCACGCACCTGTCCGTAGGTGAGACCTGAGGGAAGGCGGTCGTACCAGGCCACAAGAGCCAATGGCTGGAGAGCGGCCAGACGGTAGGGGATGGAGCGTCCGATGACAGGGAAGGTTCCTTCGGGCGAGATGAAACGTTCGAGTTCGGAGGCATATTTCTGACAGCGCTGATAGGCGCGATCCCAATGTTTGGCGTAGTCTATGCGGTCGTTGTGGCGGGCATCCACCATCGCCCGAAGCGTTTCGAGATACATGGGGTGGAAGACGTATGAGCCGTAGTAGTTGAAGGCAAAGGAGGGACCGTCGGCATACCATCCGTCACCCACATACCACTCTTCGACCTTGCGGATGGCGGAGTTGATACGATAGATGTCGGCCCTGCCCTGCAGTGTCTTGTCGCTTCTCACAGCCCGATGGATGAAGCTCTCGATGGTGGACGAGAAGAGGAGCCAGTTGGTGTAGGGCGGGTCGATGGAGCGCAGCTTTTGGAACTCGTCGATGTATCGCTGTTTGGTGTCGTGGTCGAGGGGAATCCAGAGGGCATCCCACGCCCGCAGGAAGGCTTCGGCGATGTAGGCCGCATCGACGAGATTCTGTCCCGATACACCCCAGGCGAGGTAATCGCCCGAAGAGGGATCCACGCCGTGACGGAAGCTGGAGAGAGCCATCTCGCGCAGTTCTTTGCGTTGCTGTCCCTCGGGCGTGTCGTCGTCGGGCAGGGCCAACCAAGGAGCAATGCCGGCCATGAGGCGTCCGAAGCATTCCATATAGAGCACCTTGCGGTTGCGGGAGTCGAAGGAGGGAGAAAACTCGGTGCGCATGTTCTGCTGGAGTTGTCCGCGTGACATATTCTCAAGCACGGGACGTGCCATCTTGACGAGTTCGGCCACCCAGAAGGCTCGGTCGGAAGGTGTCTTGGCCGTTGCTTTGCCACGGGCTGCGAGAGTGCGGTACCATTCGCTCAAGGCCAGGAGTACGGCTCCCGTGCCGAAGTTGGCTTCGGAGTCGGCATTGATGGTCTGGCCGGGAATGGCCTTCTCGCCGATGGGCTGGACGTAGCCCACGCGTCCGCTCTTTTGGATAGCGGTCGAGCAGAGGTAGCCGAGTGCGAGGTCGGTGGCGCGGCTATATTGTTCGCCCTGCAGGATACCGTTGTTGATGCCCCAGAGGAGTCCGTAGGTGAAGAACGCCGTTCCGCTGGTCTCGGGACCGGGCGCCTGGGCGGGGTCATGCATGGAACGAGTCCAGTAGCCCTCCGGTTGCTGGCAGGCCACGACAGCATCGGCGAGTGCCTTGTAGCGGTCGAGGAAGAGCTGCCGGTGTTGGTAGTCGCGGGGAAGGTCCTGGAGCACTTTGGCCAGACCGGCCAACACCCATCCGTCGCCACGTGCCCAAAAATCTTTCTTGCCCGAGGCGGTGGTGTGTTTGGGGAAGATGTATTTTCCGTCGCGATAGTAAAGTCCGGTCTCGGGGTCGCGCATCAGATGGTCGGACCACCGAAACCAGTCGGTGAGGCGGTCGAGATAGCGCGTGTCGGACGTGATGCGCCAGAGTTTGGTCATAACGGGCATGCCCATATAGAGCGCATCGGCCCAATGCCAGAAGTCGTTGTCGGGCAAGGACATCTGATATTCCATCACCTCGCGCGCACGGCGCAGTTTGTAGTCGTCGGGACAAATGTTGTAGAGGTCGGCGTAGGTTTGGAAACAGATTTGCCAGTCGGCAAAAAGCACATGTTCGTCATCCTCTCCGTAGGTTTTGTACTGCCACTTGGAGCGTTCCTTGCTCTTGGCTCCCTGCCAGCGGTTGTGGTTGGCCCAGCGGAGGGCATAGTTGTAGAATGCGGTGTCGCCCGTCACCTGCCAGGCCGCCATGTTGCCGGTCTGATAGGCCGCATGGTCCCAGAAGGCAGAGAGGTCGAAGCCGTTCTTCTTGATTTGGGCGGGAGCACAGTCGTGGTGCTGTTGCCAGTAGGTGTTGACCTTGCGGAGGAGAGCCAGCGTCTCGTCGGGAGTGAGGGGCACCTTGGCTGCATGGAGGGGGAGAAAGACAGAAAGGACGATAAGGAAGAGGAACTTGCGCATATAGATTATCCTCGGTTTCAAGTTTCAGGTTTCAAGTTTCAGGTTTAAAAAAAGAGGCCCGAAAGGTTCGGGCCTCTCGTATGGAAGCGGGAGAATTAAAGCTGAGCCAGTTTGCCGTCGGAGCCGAGCACATCGACAATCTTGTGGGCATACATGGCCTCCATGCGCTTGCGAGCCTCGCCGCAGTACTGACGGGGATCGAAGTAGTCGGGATGCTCAGCGAGCGTCTGACGTACGCCGGCGGTGAATGCAAGACGGGAGTCGGAGTCGATGTTAATCTTGCAGACAGCGCTCTTGGAAGCCTGACGGAGCTGCTCTTCGGGAATACCTACGGCATCGGGGAGCTTGCCGCCGAAGCGGTTGATGATGTCCACCTCTTCCTGGGGCACCGACGATGAACCGTGGAGCACGATGGGGAAGCCGGGGAGCTGCTTCTCAATCTCGGCGAGCACGTTGAATGCCAACGGGGGAGGAACGAGACGGCCGGTCTTGGGGTCGCGGGTGCACTGTTCGGGTTTGAACTTGTAGGCACCGTGGGACGTACCGATGGAGATGGCCAAAGAGTCGCAACCCGTACGCTTGGAGAAGTCAATCACCTCCTCGGGCTTGGTGTAGTGGGAAACTTCGGAAGCAACCTCATCCTCTACGCCGGCGAGCACACCGAGCTCAGCCTCGACGGTAACGTCGTACTGGTGGGCGTAGTCAACGACTTTCTTGGAGAGGGCGATGTTCTCTTCGTAGGGAAGTGCAGAACCGTCAATCATGACGGACGAGAAGCCGAGGTCGATGCAGTCCTTGCAGAGCTCGAAGCTGTCTCCGTGGTCGAGGTGGAGCACGATTTCGGGATGGGCGCAGCCCAATTCCTTGGCATACTCAACAGCACCCTGGGCCATGTAGCGGAGGAGGGTGGGATTGGCATACTTGCGGGCACCCTTGGACACCTGAAGGATGACGGGGCTCTTCTTCTCGGACGAAGCCTTGATGATGGCCTGGAGCTGCTCCAGGTTGTTGAAGTTGAAAGCGGGGATGGCATATCCGCCGGCAACTGCTCTCTTGAACATCTCGCGAGTGTTCACGAGACCTAATTCTTTGTAACTAACCATAGTTCTTTTTTTTAATATAATGTTGCTTTTATATGTAATAAATGAAATAACACATATTCTGTCAAACGGGTTTTCTTCGGTCAAAAAGGGAAAACTCGGATTTGATGCTGCAAATATAGGCAATTATTATCAAAATAGCAACTTTTGGGAGCTTTTTTTTCAAAAAAAATAACAAAAATGATATAAAATGAGCATTATGAAGCAAAAAGTTGCCAATAAATTTGGATTTGTCAACAAAATGCCGTACATTTGCACCCGACAAATTCAAAACGAACAATGAGTACAACTCGATTTTACTACTATTGGTATTATTACTTTACTCCGCAGGGTAGGGTCGGGTCGTTATGTATATAAGCCAAGGCGGATTCCAAAGGGTGAAGCCAAGGGCGAGAAAAGAAACAACGAGCTCCGACCAAGTCGGAGCTTTTTTTTAATCCAAAGACAAGAAACAATGGCAACAGAAACAGTCAGAGTAGTCATACAGGGCCAGGAAGGATGCTATCACGAGATAGCCGCCCGACAGTACTTCAGCAACAGCAAGGTCGATATCGTACCCTGCAAGTCGTTTGCGGAAGAGTTTGTTAAGATGTCGGCCGATCCGGGTCTTCTGGGTATCATGGCTATAGAGAATACCATCGCGGGCAATCTGCTCGCCAACCACGAACTGCTGCGTCAGAGCCAGCGGGTCGTCATAGGCGAACACAGGCTCCACATCTCGCATGTCCTGGCCGTATATCCCGGTCAGAAACTCGAGGAGGTGACGGAAGTCAATTCGCACCCCATCGCCCTGCGTCAATGTGAGGTTTTTCTCGAGACACTCAACGGTGTGAAGGTCGTGGAGAAAGACGACACGGCATCGGCTGCCCGCGACATACGCGACAACCAACTGTTGGGCCATGCGGCCATCTGCAGCGAATATGCTGCCAAACTCTACGGTCTCGACATCCTGGCCCGCGGAATTGAAACCAACAAAAAGAACTTCACGCGGTTTCTGATTCTCCGTGACCGTTTCGACGGCGAAGGTGTGGCACGTACACAAGTGAACAAAGCGTCCATCGCCTTCAGTGTTCACCACTCGAAGGGTTCCCTCTCCAAGGTGCTGACGATACTGAGTTTTTACGGTATCAACCTCACCAAGATTCAGTCGATGCCCATCATCGGCAGGGAATGGGAGTACCGGTTCTTCGTGGATTTGACTTTCGAAGACTATATCGTCTATCATCAGGCACTCGATGCCATACGTCCCTTCACCAGCGAATTTCAGGTGTTGGGCGAATACTGCGAAAACACGCAGTCATACGATGCCGTAGCTCCCGTCAATGTTTAATCCGTATATATATTAATAAGGTATAATGAAAACTGTCTGTCCGGCCAATCGAATTTCGCATGTGGAGGAGTACTATTTCTCCCGCAAACTCAAGGAAGTGGCACGCATGAATGCCGACGGTGGCAAACCCGTCATCAATCTCGGTATCGGAGGCCCCGACTTCCAACCCTCGCATGCCACCATTCTCTCGCTCATCGAAGATGTGATGCATCCCGACGCACATTCCTATCAGTCGTATGTGGGACTGCCCGAACTGAGGCAGGCGTGGAGTGCGTTCTACGAACGGTGGTACGGCGTCGCGTTGGATGCCCGCAACGAGGTGTTGCCCCTTATCGGCTCCAAGGAAGGCATCATGCACGTCTCGATGGCTTTTCTCAATCCCGGCGACAAGGTGCTGGTGCCCGACCCGGGCTATCCGACCTACACATCGGTGAGCAGACTTGTGGGAGCCGACATCATCAAATACGATCTCACGTATGAGAATGACTGGGAGCCCGATTTTGAGGCACTCGAGCATACGCCCGGCATCGACGATGTGAAACTGATGTGGGTCAACTATCCCCACATGCCCACGGGCAAAAAAGCCTCGTTGGAACTGCTGTCCCGCATCGTGGATTTTGCCAAGCGTCACAACATCGTGGTCATCAACGACAATCCCTACAGTTTCATCCTCAACCAAAGGCCCCTCTCGATACTGCAGGTGCCGGGCGCCAAAGACATCTGTCTGGAGTTCAACTCCATGTCGAAGACCCACAGCATGTCCGGCTGGAGACAGGGCGTAATGACGGGCAATGCCCAATTCATCGAATGGATACTGCGGGTCAAGTCGAACGTTGACAGCGGTATGTTCCGGCCCGTGATGAAGGCGGCAGTGTCAGCCCTCAACAATCCGCAGTCGTACTACGACCACCAGAACGAGGCATATCAGGTGCGCCGCATAGCCGCCGAACAGCTGATGTCCTATCTCGGCTGTGAGTTCGACCCCAAGCAGAGCGGGCTCTTCCTCTGGGGCAGGATTCCCGACAAATACGAGAATTGCGAAGCCCTCACCGAGCCCATCCTGCAGAAAGCCAGAGTCTTTCTGACTCCGGGCTTTATCTTCGGAAAGAACGGCGAACGCTTCGTCAGAATCTCGCTCTGCGCTCCCTTCGAGAAGATGCAGGAAGCCCTGCTGCGCATCCAGGCAGCAGGTTTATGAATCAGAACAAACAACAATCAAAAATACACAAAACAACAATTATGGAAATGAATTTCGAATCCATTCTGCTGCCCGGCGTCGATGCCAAACGTCCTCTGGTGATAGCCGGTCCTTGCAGCGCCGAGAGTGAAGACCAGGTGATGACAACGGGGCGTGCCCTCGCCAAGCAGGGCATCCGTATCTACCGCGCAGGTATCTGGAAACCCCGCACCAAACCCGGAGGCTTCGAAGGTGTGGGCGTGATAGGCCTTCCCTGGTTGCAGCGTCTCAAGGCCGAGACCGGTATGTACACGTCGGTCGAAGTGGCTACCAAGGCCCACGTGGATGCCGCTTTGGCCTTCGGTGTGGACATCCTCTGGATAGGTGCCCGCACATGTGCCAATCCTTTCGCCATGCAGGAAATAGCCGACGCATTGAAGGGCAAGGACATACCCGTCCTTATCAAGAATCCCGTCAATCCCGATTTGGAACTATGGATTGGCGGCATAGAACGTATCTACAACGCCGGTATCCACAAGATAGGTGCCATCCATCGCGGCTTCTCAAGCTACGACAAGAAAGTCTATCGCAACCTGCCCCAGTGGCATATCCCCATCGAGTTGCGTCGTCGCTTCCCCGACCTTCCGCTCATCTGCGACCCCTCTCACATAGGCGGCAAACGCGAACTCATTGCGCCCCTTTCCCAGCAGGCGATGGACCTGGGCTTCGACGGTCTCATCATCGAGTCGCACTGCGACCCCGACAATGCATGGAGCGATGCCAAACAGCAGGTGACACCCGATACGCTGCAGATTATCCTCAACACCCTCGTGGTGCGCGACCAGAAGGTTTCGACAGAATCCCTCTCGTCGCTCCGCAACCAGATAGACGAGATAGACGACGAGATTCTGGAAATCATCGCCAAACGCATGCGCGTGTCGAGAGAGATTGCAGAATACAAGAAAGAACACGACATGCAGGTTTTGCAGACCGGACGCTATGACGAAATACTCACCAAACGAAGCCTGGAAGGCAAAGACATGGGATTGGATGAAGGATTTGTCAAGACCGTCTTCGAAGCCATCCACTCCGAATCGGTACGTCAGCAGGTAGAATTTATCAACCGGAAATGAGAATCTTGATTTTAGGTGCCGGTAAGATGGGTCTCTTCATGAGCGATGCCCTCTGCATGGACCATGAAGTGGCCCTCTACGACACTAACCCCAACCGGCTGCGTTTCGGTTTCAAGACACTGAGGTTCTCCTCGCTCGAGGAAGTGAGGGATTTCAATCCCGAGATGGTCATCAATGCCGTCACGGTCAAGTTCACTTTGGATGCTTTCCGCACGATTCTCGAATATGTGAGCCCCACCTGTATGCTTTCCGACATCGCGTCGGTCAAAACAGGACTGCCTGAGTTCTATCGGGAAGCCGGACATCCCTTCGTATCGACCCACCCGATGTTCGGTCCCACGTTCGCCAATCTCTCGGACTTGTCCCGCAATTTCGCCATCATCATCCGGGAGAGCGATGCTTTCGGCAAAGCCTTCTTCTACAACCTCTACAAGGGATTGCAGCTCAACATCTACGAATATACGTTTGCCGGGCACGATGAAACCATCGCCTATTCGCTCACCACCCCCTTTGTATCGACCCTTGCTTTCATGGGTGTGATGAAACCGCAGGACGCCCCCGGCACAACGTTCAAGAAGCATATCGACATTGCCCGCGGACTGCTCTCCGAGGACGATTTCCTGCTCACAGAGATACTGTTCAATCCCCACTCGTCGGCCCAGATAGAACGCATCTGCGACAAACTCGAGCATCTGGCCCAACTCATCCGCAACCACGATGCAGAGGGTCTGTTGGACTATATCAACGAGTGTCGCAAGACGATAGCCCGTCAACACTGAGGCAACCCCCTTCCCTTCAGGGAGGGGCTGGGGGTAGGCTGGGGGTAGGCTTTTTTCGCTCGGTCGGATTTGCAATCCGACCGCACCGAATATAAGCATTCTCCTTTCGGTCAACATAACAATCTGTATCTTTTCAGGCCCCCGAAGGGGCAATTAAACAAAAAACTTGGGTAAAACAGTGAAAATCAATTGAAAAATTTGTATATTTCAAAGAAAAAGTATATCTTTGCACCCGGAAAATTGAGTAAAATCCGCAGAAGATTTGAGTAAAATCCGCAGAAGAATTGAGTAAAATTCGCCCGGCATTTGAGTAAATGTTTATTTCACATAAAGAGCCTATGGAATATATCCGAAAACAGTTCTACACGCTGAAAGAACGAATCCTCGAAGAGCGCAAATTCATTCAGGTGATTGCAGGCCCCCGCCAAGTGGGCAAAACCACCCTCGTGGGACAGGTATTGTCGCAAGTGGACATTCCCCATTCGATGGAGGTGGGCGATGCCGTCAGCCCGGGCGACAGCGACTGGATACACCGCATCTGGGAGGCGGCGCGTGTCACCATGGCCATCCGCGGGCTGCAAGAGTACCTGCTTGTGATAGACGAAGTGCAGAAAATCGACAACTGGAGCGAGTATGTGAAGAGGGAGTGGGATGCCGACACACGCAACCGTCTGAACCTCAAGGTGATATTGCTCGGAAGCAGCCGTCTCCTGCTCAAAAAAAGGCTCACCGAATCGCTCTCCGGACGCTTTGAGCTGATACGGCTCGGACACTGGAGCTATAGGGAGATGCATGAGGCGTTCGGGCTTGCCCTCGAAGAATATATCTACTACGGCGGATATCCTGGACCGGCGCATATAACAAACGACTGGAACCGCTGGCGCAGGTATGTCAAAGACTCCCTCGTGACACCCGCCATAGAGAAGGATGTCATCATGACCTCCAGCATCTACAAACCGGCACTGATGAAACAACTCTTCGAACTGGGGTGCGGCTATTCGGCCGAGATACTCTCGCTGACCAAACTCATGGGGCAGTTGCAGGATGCCGGCAACGTGACGACGCTGGCCTCCTATCTCGGGATTCTCACCCAGAGCGCCCTGCTCACAGGTCTGCAGAAATACGCCCGCGACGATGCCCGCAAGCGCGCTTCCGCTCCCAAATACCAAGTCTATAACAACGCCCTGCTCACCGCCTACAGGGGGCACGGCTTCGCAGCCGACCGTACCGACACCCGTGCCTGGGGCCGATGGGTGGAGAGTGCCGTGGGTGCCCATCTGCTCGGCTTGGCCGAAGATGGCGACTGCCGGGTTTTCTACTGGAGGGAAACAGCCAAGTCCGGAAAGGAGAAAGACACGGAGGTCGATTTCATTATCGAACGCGACGGGGAGCTCACAGCCATCGAGGTGAAGAGCGGGCGGCGGACAATGAACTCCGGCCTGCCTGCGTTCACCGAGGCTTTCCACCCCAAGAGAACTTTTGTGGTCGGAACAGGAGGTATAAGCCTTGAGACCTTCCTCTCGGGCGACATTGAATCCTTCACCTGACATCTGCTTTCTCTTTCCTCAAAATCCCTGACTGTCGCTCACGAATCACGGCCAACACTTCGCTCAGAGCTTGGGTATTGCCGTTGCGCTCCGCCATCTGTTCTTCTCCAATGACCGATTTGGGGTTAATGACCATTCATGGACAATTACATGGCAATTATATGTTTCACCTTACCTCCAATGTCCGCCAATGGGCATAAAATGTCAGATTTTCGCTCCGAGATTTGGAGATTCCGAAAAAAATCCTTATCTTTGCAGCCGGATATTAACAT
>CALBPV010000114.1 GCA_937899265.1 uncultured Bacteroidales bacterium | reverse complement strand
CTTTGCGGCTGACGATATTCAGATACGCGGGAGGAAAGTGCTGTGTGATAAGGCAGCCCATATCGTATGTGTCTCTCAGAATACATTGGAAGATGCCCATCGCATTCTCGGTATTCCCCGCGAAAAGATGTCGGTCATCTATCACGGCGCTCCAGATGAGACAGCATCGGATGGCTCGCCCCTCCTACCTTTTAAATATATATTGTATGTGGGCAATCGCGGGCTCTATAAGAATTTCCTTCCCATGTTGCGGAGCCTCAAACCCGTTCTCGACCTTCACTCCGAGTTGAAACTGGTATGCACGGGAGGTGCCTTCAATCCCGACGAACAGGCCGAGATAGCCCGCTTGGGACTGACTGACAGACTTTGGCAGAAAAGGGTTTCCGATGCCGAACTGATGCGACTCTATGCCAACGCCGAACTCTTCATCTATCCCTCGCTCTACGAGGGTTTCGGGATTCCGATTCTCGAAGCCTGGCACGCCGGTTGCCCTGTTTTTCTCAATCGCAAAAGCTGTTTCCCCGAGATAGCCGGCGATGCAGCGGTTTGGTTCGAGTTGGACGATACCCACGACACGCTCGCCCAAACCGTCGAAGACTATCTCTCGTCTCCCCGTAACGACAAAGACGCTTTGATAGCCCGTCAGCGGGAGCGTATGAAACTTTTCAGTTGGCAGCATGCTGCTGCCCAATTGACAGAAGTGTATAAGAATGTTCTGAACCAACGTACCTGACAACAATGGACATCAATAAACGCAACCCCAACCTCGACCTCATTCGCTTTGTGGCGATAGTGCTGGTGATGTTCGTCCATTCCCGGCGTTTCCTCGATGCGAGTCTGGTGACTTCCTCGGTCGGCAGCATCGACTGGTGGGTCAACTTGCTGCTTTTCCCCGTCGGAGCTTGCAATGCCCTGTTGGTGATGGTGAGCGGGGCGCTGCTTCTGCGCAGGGTCGATGACATCGGAACCTTCTTCCGGCATCGGTTGTCCCGTATCCTCGTTCCGTTTGTGATTTGGGCTACGGTGACTTTCCTCCTGACGCTGATGAACGAAGGCGGCCCTTGGGGATGGAGCACGATGGCGTTGTACTTCCGTCGGATGTTCACTTTCGGCACCAACACGGCCCACTGGTTTGTCTATATGATTTTGGGTCTCTATCTTTTTGTGCCCCCGCTCCAGCGGTTTGTGGCGCATGCCGAGGATTCTGTCTTGCATTTCACCCTTCTTGTCCTGGCTTTTCTGTCCGGTAAGACGATATTGCTCGACTGTCAGACGTTCGAGATGCTGCGTTCGCCCGATTGTCTCTATTTCTTTGCTTTCCTGGCAGGCTACGCTTCTTTCCACCGTTGGCAGAGCCGTTCCCGCTTCCATGCGTTCAATGTCGTCGGACTCTGTCTAACGGGCGTTCTCTGTCTGGCCGACGGTATTTGGGATTTCACGAGAGTCCCGCTCGATACCTTCTTCGCCGTTTTCCTCTTCGGACTTTTGCTTCGTGTTCCGCTGCGGGAAGGTACCTTGTGGAATCGCTTCTACAGCCTCGTCAGCCGCAATTCCTACGGGATTTATCTGTCCCATTTCATGTTCATCCCCGTCCTCTTTCCGCTCATGCAATACCTGCCCTCATGGACGACACCTTTTGCAATCGTGCTCCTCACGTTGGCTTTCGAATCTTTGCTCTTCGCCCTTTTGGAAAGGTGGAAACTGACCCGCTATCTGACATAAAGCTTCCCGTCTCCCCCTACTCCCTTCCCTTCAGGGAGGGGCTGGGGGTAAGCTGTCCCCACCCTCGTCCCCGTTAATATTTTTATGAATATGTCCTCAACCCTCAACTCTAAACTCTCATCCATTTGGCCCTGTCTGTTGGCCGCAGTGATTTTCGTTGCCATTGCCTGCATCTATATGTCGCCCGCATTGGACGGCAAAATCATCGGTTCCTCTGACGGAACGCAGGCTGCCGCTGCCACCCACGAGAGCACGGCTTTCCACAAAGAAACAGGCGACTACTCCTGGTGGAACGGTTCCATGTTTTCCGGCATGCCCAATTTCCAGTTGGGCGGCGGACGCTATTTGTCCGACGTTTGGTTGCAACCGCTGAAAGACTTCTTCTTGGCCGGCCACCACAACATCATTGCCATCGTACTGTTCTATCTGCTTTCGTTCTATGTGCTTCTGCTTTCGCTCAAGCTCAACAAATGGTTGGCCCTGGCTGGCGCAATTGCCATTGCCTTTTCGTCCTATTTCTTCATCATTATCGGAGCCAATCACCATTCCAAGACTTCCTCTCTGGCTATGATGTCGCTGGCTATCGCAGGCTTCTGCCTCGTCTTCAACGGCCATCGCAAGACGGGCGCGGTGCTCACACTGGTGGGTGTCTCGATGGGGCTCTATCCCCATCCGCAGATGGCCTATTACCTCTGTTTCATCATCGCATTCCTCTTCCTCGCCGAGTTGGCCAAAGCCGTACAGAGCCGGGAGTGGAAAACGTTCTTCATCTCCACCGCCGTCTATGCAGCCGTTTTCCTCATTGGTGCAGGCACGGGTGCTGCGGCCACTTTCTCTACGTTGGAGTATGCGCAGGAAACCATGCGCGGCGGTCACAGCGACCTCGCCAAAGCCACCGACAGCGAAAACAAAACCGAAGGTCTCGACCTCGACTACGCGACTGCATGGAGCTACGGCATCGACGAGACGTGGACCTTCCTCATTCCCAACTATATGGGCGGAGCTTCGGGCTACAATGTGGGCAAAAACAGCGAGCTCTACGAGACGCTTGTCAAAAAAGGTGTCCCCAAGAAGAGTGCCGAGCAGTTCTGTCAGGGAGCGCCCACCTATTGGGGTGACAAACCTTTCACTGCAGGTCCCGTTTATTTCGGCGCTATTGTGTGCCTGCTCTTCGTCTTGGGACTTTTCCTCGTCAAAGGACCCTATAAATGGGCACTCCTCGGTGTGACCGTGCTGTCCGTACTTCTGGCGTGGGGTCACAATTTCATGGGGCTCACGGAACTGTTCTTCAAAGTGGTTCCGATGTATAACAAATTCCGTGCCGTCGAGTCCATCCTCGTCATTGCCGAGATTACCGTTCCGCTACTGGGCTTCCTCGCCCTCAAACGTATCTCTGACGGAGATCTTGACCGCAAGACGTTCCGCCCGGCTTTCTGGTGGTCGGTCGGCATCACGGGCGGTCTGTGTCTCTTTATGGCGCTCTTGGGGGCGGAATTCGTTTCGTTCCGTTCGCCCAACGACGACCGAATGTTTGCCCAAATGCCCGAATGGCTGGCCGACGCTGTTGTGGCCCAGCGTGAGGCTATGATGGTTTCCGATGCCTGGCGTTCGTTGCTCTTCGTCGTTTTGGGCGGGGCTGCCATTTGGTTCTATGCTGCCCGTGAGCGCAAGAATACCGCGCTCTTCGCCTCCGTTCTGGCGGCGCTGATTCTGGTCGATATGTGGGGCGTTGACAAGCGTTTCATGAATGATAGTATGTTCACCTCGCGCAAGAACTTCTCTTCCGCTTTCGAAGAGCAGCCCTGGGAGAAACAGATTCTTCAGGACAAGGACCTCAATTACCGCGTCTTGAACCTCACGGTTTCCACCTTCAACGATGCCCGTACATCCTATCGGCTGAAGTCTGTGGGAGGTTATTCTCCGGCCAAACTCCGCCGCTATCAGGACTTGATTGACGAACATATTTCCCAGATGCATACTCCTGTGCTCAATATGCTCAACACCAGATATTTCATCGTTCCTGTAGGCAGTCAGAAAACGCCCACACCCCAACGCAATCCCGACGCGATGGGCAATGCCTGGTTTGTCGATTCGCTCGTGGTGGTCGATAATGCCAACGCAGAGAGTGACGCGCTCATGCAGTACGACCTTCATCACGTGGCTGTGCTCGACCGTGAATTTTCCTCTTTTCTTCCGGAGGCTCCGTTGGTGCCCGATTCGCTTGCTTCGGTACAGCTCACCTCTTGGTCGCCCAAGGAACTCAACTACGAATACACAGCCGCTCAGCCCGGCACGATTGTCTTCTCCGAGATTTACTATCCCCACGGGTGGAAGGTTTCCATCGACGGGGAGGCCGTCTCCCACTATCGTGTCAACTACATGCTCCGTGCGCTCAACGTACCGGCAGGCAACCACAAGATTCATTTCATCTTTGACCCCGATTCAGTGACCAAGGGCAATGTCGTGTCGATGATTTTCGTAGTCCTCATGTATCTCATCATCCTCGGAGCCGTCGGCTTCGGGTGCTATCAATGGTTCATGGTTGATCGCCTTTGAACTTTGACTTTTGACCGTCCAAAGGTTCATGGTTGATCGCCTTTGACCTTTGACTTTTGACCGTCCAAAGGTTCATGGTTGATCGCCTTTGACCTTCTTTTCCCCGTATTCCCCGTTATTAAAATGAAAAAACTCTTGTTTTTTCGAACTTCTT
>CALBPV010000113.1 GCA_937899265.1 uncultured Bacteroidales bacterium | reverse complement strand
CAAAACGTCGCCTACATTTTAGGCAAGCTTTTGGCACTTGACTTTGGGTCTATCGTCAATCGATGGAGGTTTCCGCAACTGCCAAAACGTTGCCTAAAATGTAGGCGAGCTTTTGGCACTTGACTTTGGGTTCATCGATAATCGATGGAGGTTTCCGCAACTGCCAAAAGGTCGCTTAGAATGTAGGCAAGCTTTTGGCAATTTATCGGCGATTGAAAATCTCACGAACAGAAGGAATATTTATCGGGACTCTTCGCCGGGGAAGAGGAATTTTCCGGGCATAACAAAAAAAGAACTGTTGCCTCCCGGTAACAGTCCTTCATATCTAACTTAAAAAACCTTTCTAAAAAATACTAGTTATCGAAATTTCCTAAGTGCAAACCATTAATAAATACCTTAAAAATCATAACACACAATTATAAACCTTTTTGACACTGCAAAGATAAAGCAAATTTTTCAAATACAATCAGTTGCATCGAAAAAAATGAAAAAATCGATGTTTTTTTTCGTTTTTTAATACTATTTGCAATTTTTGGATATCAAAACTATATGTCTTGTTGGTCTTTTTGAATGGAGTTGCAAGCAGGAATTATTCGTAAACTTGATACATCATTTGACGCAAAACAGCATCTGCGGTGTCCTCTCCCACCAACACGGCAGCCATTTCTCGTCCCAAGGCGAAGCCTGCGCCGGCTCCGCAGCCCGTGATGAAGTGTCCGGAACGCACACAAGTAAGGGTCTGAGGCTCGGCTCCGAGCAAATCTTTCTCAAATCCGGGATAACAGGTGGCTTTCCGGCCACGGAGCAAACCTTTGACACCGAAAACCATCGGGGCAGCACACACAGCGGCCAACCATTTGCCGGCAGCATCGTAGGCACGTACCACGCGATCGACAGCCTCGGAGTCGCGCAAATGGGTCGCTCCGGGCATTCCGCCGGGAAGGAACAACATGTCGCCGTCGGAAAGATTGCTGTCGGACAGCGACAGAGTGGTGCCTACCGGAACGCCGTGCGAGGAAGTGACTATGGGGTCGCCGTTGACTGAAACAAACTGAACCTCCACGCGGGCACGGTGGAGAATATCGTAGGGAAGTATGGCTTCGGCCTCTTCGAAACCGGGAGCCAGAAGAATATAGACCTTCATAGAGCTATTAAAATAAGTTTCAAGTTTCAAGTAGTTCAAAAAAAACAAGAGTTTTTTTCATTATAATAACGGGGAATACGGGTCATTTGAATAACGGGGAATACGAGTCATTTGAATAACAGGGAATACGGGTCATTGGAACAACGGGGAATACGGGTCATTTGAATAACGGGGAATACGGGTCATTGGAATAACGGGGAATACGGGTCATTTGAATAACAGGGAATACGGGTCATTTGCATAACGGGGAATACGGGGAAAAGAAGTTCAGAGTTTCAGGGTTCAAATTTCTTACTTGCGAATCTGTCCCTCTCCTTCGATGATGTACTTGTAGGTGGTAATCTCGGGCAAAGCCATGGGGCCGCGGGCATGAAGTTTCTGGGTGGAAATACCTATCTCGGCACCGAAGCCGAACTGGGCTCCGTCGGTCCAGGATGTGGGAAGATTGGTATAGACGCACGCGGCATCGACCACCGTGGAGAACAACTGGAGAGCCTCCGGATTGCTGCTCACGATGGCTTCGGAGTGTTTGGACGAATAGCGAGCGATGTGGTCGAGGGCTTCTTCGATGGAGCCTACGGTGCGTATGGCCATCTGGTAGGAGAGCATCTCGAGACCGAAATGTTCGGGGTTGGCGGGACGGAGGAGTTCGGCGGGATAATGTCCGTCAAGAGCCTTGTAGGCTTCGTCATCGGCATAGACGAGGACGTTCTTTTCGGGCATACGAGCCAGCAGAGCCGGCAAATCGGCGAGACGCTGACGATGGATGATGAGACAATCCAGGGCATTGCAGACCGACACACGACGGGTCTTGCCGTTGAAGATAATCTCGGCACCCATGGCGAGGTCGCCGTCTCGGTCGAAATAAGTGTGGCACACGCCGGCACCGGTCTCGATGACGGGAATACGGGCATTGTCGCGCACGAAATTGATGAGACGCGACGAACCGCGGGGAATGACGAGATCGACCTTGCCGACGGCATTGAGCATCTCGTTGGTGGCTTCGCGGTCGTTGGGCAGAAGCGTACAGCAGGCTTCGGGCAGACCGCATTCGGAGAGTACGCGATGGATGACGGAGACAACGGCAGCATTGGTGTCGGCAGCCTCTTTGCCGCCCTTGAGCACACAGGCGGAACCGGCTTTGAGACAGAGCGAAAAGACATCGGCCGTCACGTTGGGCCGGGCCTCATAAATCACACCTATCACGCCGAAGGGGACACTGACCTTGCGGATGCGCATTCCGTTAGGCCGTACGCTCTCCATGAGAAGTTTGCCCAGCGGCGAAGGCAGAGAAGCCACATTGCGCATGTCGGAAGCTATGCCGGCAATACGTTCGGCGGTGAGCAGGAGACGGTCGTAGTAGCAGTAGTCTTTGCCTGCACGGGCGAGGTCACGGCTGTTGGCCTCAAGAATGGTGTCACTGTCGGCCTCGAGGGCATCGGCCAAACGGAGCAAAAGGCTGTTGATATCGGCCTCGGACTTGCGAAGCAGAATGACCGATGCGGAACGGGCCGCAAGCAATTGTTGTTCAATCATAAAAAACTATTTTAGATTTAACTATTATTTCAAAGTTAACTCCTCAAAAACCGGGATACGGATTGTAGTCGAAAAGCACAACATGTCCGGCGGAGAGGGATGCAGGCACATCGATGAGCCGTTGGTTGGACGAGCCGCAAAAGAGCAAATCGGTGTCGCGCAGTGCCTGGAGGAAGGGTCCGTCCACAAGGACATCGACGAAGGGAAGAAGAGCCGACATCTCCGGGTCGGCCATGACCTCCTCGAAAAGAAATCCGGTGTAGCACCAGATGTTGCGGCTAAGCTCTGTCTTGATGCGACGGGCCAGCGCCGTGAAAGCGGGAGCCTGATACATGGGGTCGCCTCCGGTGAAGGTAATGCCGCCCTCGGTAGCGCTGAGACGGAGAAAAACCTCATCGACGGAGAGCTCCTCCCCTACCGTAAAAGGCCACGTCTCGGGATTGTGACAGCCGGGACAGGCATGACGGCAGCCCGCAGCATAGACGCTCGTGCGCCATCCGGGACCGTCAACTGTCGTATCGACCACGATGCGCATGACTCTCATTTTCATGGTGCAAAGATAATAAAAATCTGAATATAAAGATAGCAAACTGCCCCAAAAAAAGGGTATTTTTATGCATTTTTGCAATTATTTGCGCCTTTTGTCTGTTCAAGTCACAAAAAATAACTATATTTGCAACATGGAAACAGCTACAAGCTCAAAAATGTGGAAGAGTTACGAAATGTTTCCATGAAGATTTACGAAACAAAAAAACAAAGATACATGCACGTACTGAAATTCGGAGGCACCTCCGTAGGGTCTATCGCCAGCATCAAGAGTGTGAAAGCCATCGTGGAAGGCCGGAAAGAGCCCACCATTGTCGTAGTGTCGGCACTGGGCGGCATCACCGACCGTCTCATCCTGACAGCCAACAAGGCCGCTGCAGGCGACGAATCGTTCCACGACGAATACAACTTCATCCTCCAGCGACATCTCGATGTTGTGAGCGGACTTCTCACCGACGGACGACTGGAAGTGGTGACCGATTTCGTCAAGAAGACCCTCGACGAGCTATACAATATATATAAAGGTATCTACCTGATACGCGAGCTGTCGTCGAAGACTCTTGCAACGGTGGTGAGCTACGGCGAGAGAATCTCGTCGAGAATCGTGGCCACTGTGATAGACGATACTGAATGGGTGGATTCGCGCGACATCATCAAAACCTCGAAGATGTGGGACAAAAACGTCTGCAACTTCGAAATGACCAACCCGCTGGTGGTGAAATATTTGGCCAATGCCAGCCACAAGGTCGTGATGGGAGGTTTCATCTCGAAAGACGGCGATACCGGCGAGGTGACCAACCTGGGGCGAGGCGGTTCGGACTACACAGCCGCCATCGTAGCTGCTGCCCTGAATGCCGAGCTGCTGGAGATATGGACGGATGTGGACGGATTCATGACAGCCGACCCGAAAGTCATCAATTCGGCCTACGTCATCAACGAATTGAGTTTCGTGGAGGCGATGGAACTCTGCAACTTCGGTGCGAAAGTCATCTATCCCCCAACGATTTTCCCGGTATTCCACAAGAATATCCCCATTGTAATCAAAAACACCTTCAACCCCGAGTCCAAAGGAACGCTGATACACGGCACGCCCAAACACGAGGACGGAAAAATCATCAAAGGCATCTCGTCGATCAATGACACCTGTCTCGTGACCATTGAAGGCATGGGTATGGTGGGTGTCATCGGTGTGAACAAACGCATCTTCCGCGCCTTGGCCGACGAGGGCATTTCGGTGTTCCTCGTGTCGCAGGCCTCGTCGGAGAGTTCAACCACCATCGGCCTCAAGAACGGCGATGCAGAACATGCCGTAGCCATTCTGGAAGCCGAATTCAAGAAAGAAATCGAGCTGGGCGAAATCACCGACATCCGTGCCGAACACAATCTGGCAACGGTAGCCATCGTGGGCGAAAAGATGAAATCCACCCCGGGTATTGCGGGCAAACTGTTCCGGATTCTGGGCCTGAACGGCATCAACGTGATAGCCTGCGCCCAGGGAGCCAGCGAGACAAACATCTCGTTTGTCATCGAGAAAGCCAGCCTGCGGAAAACGCTCAACGTGATTCACGACTCGTTCTTCCTCTCGGAATACAACGTGCTGAACGTCTTCCTCGTGGGTGTAGGTCTCGTGGGCCGCAACCTGTTGGCACAAATCCGCAACCAGCAAGCCTACCTCCTGCAGCACAAGAACCTCCAGCTGCGAATCGTGGGTCTGGCCAACAGCCACAAGTGCATCTTCTCGACCGACGGCATCGACCTCGACAACTGGGAGGCCGAGCTGGAAGCCTCGCAGACACAGAGTTCGCCCGAGGTGCTGAAAGACACCATCATCGGCATGAACATGTTCAACAGCGTCTTTGTGGACTGTACGGCATCGAAGGACATTGCATCGATATATCTGCCCCTTCTGCAGTCGAACGTCAACGTGGTGTGCGCCAACAAGATTGCAGCCTCGTCAGACTACCAAAACTATATCGCCCTCAAGAGCACCGCAAGGCGCAAGGGCGTGAAATACCTCTTCGAGACCAATGTGGGCGCAGGTCTGCCCATCATCAACACCATCAACAACCTCATCAACTCGGGCGATGACATCCTGAAGATAGAGGCCGTGGTGAGCGGTACGCTGAACTATATCTTCAATGTCCTGTCGAAAGACGTACCCATGTCGAAAGCCATCGCAATGGCCAAACAGGCAGGCTATGCCGAACCGGATCCCCGCAACGACCTGAACGCTTCGGATGTGATACGCAAAATCACCATCCTGAGCCGCGAAGCGGGCTACCGGATATCGACCGAAGACGTGGAGAAACATCTCTTCATCCCGGACCGTTATTTCGAAGGCTCTGTGGATGAGTTCTGGAGCAAGATACCCGAGTTGGACAGCCATTTCGAAGAGATGCGTCAGGAAGCCGAGAGCAAAAACAGCCGCTACCGTTTTGTGGCCACCCTCGAGAACGGCAAAGCCCGCGTGGAGCTCAAGATGGTGGATTCCTCCCATCCTTTCTATCGGCTGGAGGGGTCGAACAACGTCATCCTGCTCACCACAGCCCGCTACAAGGAATATCCGATGGAAATCAAGGGCTACGGTGCCGGTGCTGCCGTAACGGCGGCAGGTGTGTTTGCCGACATCATCGGCATTGCCAACATCCGCTAATGCCGGAACCGATGACAGGTCACCGATTCTGATAAAAACAACATAACAAAGGAATGAAATACTTAATAATATTGGCCGACGGCGCAGCCGACGAACCCTGTGAAGCCCTGGGCGGCAAAACGCCCTTGGAAGCAGCTCACAAGCCGCACATCGACCGCCTCTGCAAAGAAGGAGCCGCAGGCCGGCTGGAGACCGTGCCCCGGGGCTTTCATCCCGGTTCCGAAATTGCCCATCTGGGATTGCTGGGCTACGATATCGGAAAGGTGTTTGAAGGCCGGGGAAGCCTGGAAGCAGCCTCAATGGGCATCCCGATTGAGGACGGTGAGGTGGCTATGCGATGCAACCTGATATGCATCACCCCCGACGGCATCATCAAAAACCACAGCGCGGGAAACATCACGAACGAAGAAGCCGAAGTGCTCATCGACTACCTCAACCGCGAGTTGGGGGATGACAGAGTGAGGTTCTTTGCAGGTGTGAGCTACCGACACCTTTTAAAAATAAAGGGCGGAAACAAAATGGTGGAATGTACTCCTCCCCACGATGTGCCCGGTCAGACCTTCCGCGACAAACTGCCCCGTGCCTCAAAACCCGAGGGCGAAGAAACGGCACAGCTACTCAGGGAGCTGATACTGAAGTCGATGGAAATCCTTCCCAAACATCCCGTCAACCTGAAACGTGCAGCAGAAGGCAAAGACATGGCAACCGCCATCTGGCCCTGGAGTCTGGGCTATCGTCCCTCGATGGAACCCATGACCACGAAATTCCCCATCAAGACGGGAGCCGTGATTTCGGCGGTGGATCTTATCTTCGGCATCGGTGTATATGCCGGCCTGAAGAAAGTGGAAGTGCCCGGAGCCACCGGACTCTGGAACACCAACTACGAAGGCAAATGTGAAGCAGCCCTCAAGGAACTGAAGGAGAAGGATTTTGTGTTTCTCCATGTGGAAGCCACCGACGAGGCCGGTCACGACGGAGATCCGGAACTGAAGACCCGCTGTGTGGAATATCTCGACGAACGTGTCGTGAAACGCGTAATCGAAGAGATAGCCACTTGGGACGAACCCGTGAGGATAGCCATGTTGCCCGACCATCCGACACCCTGCCGCCTGAGGACGCACTCCATGACCCCTGTTCCCTGTTTCATTTGGGAACCCGGAACCGTAGCAGCCGATGGTGTCGGGACGTGGACCGAAAAGACAGCTTCCGACGGAAGGCTGGGCCTCATGAAAGGCGACGAATTTATCAAGACATTCTTTAAAGACATAATATGAAGTATTACAGTACCAACGGCAAAGCTCCCCAAGTCTCTCTTTCGGAAGCTGTCATCAAGGGTCTCGCTCCCGACAAGGGATTGTACATGCCCGAGAAAATCACCCCCCTGCCGGAGAGTTTCTTCGAGGACATCGAAAATCTTTCGTTTCAGGAGATTGCCCTCGAAGTGGCCAAAGCTTTCTTTGGCGAAGATGTGAAGGAGAAAGATCTGAAGAAGATTGTTTCCGACACTCTGGCATTCGACGTTCCGCTCGTGAAAGTGAACGCAAGGATTTACTCACTCGAATTGTATCACGGCCCCACAGCCGCCTTCAAGGACGTGGGAGCCCGCTTTATGGCCCGTCTCCTCTCCTATTTCGTGAAACAGCAGAAAAAGACACGCGACGTACACGTGCTGGTAGCCACATCGGGAGACACCGGTTCGGCCGTAGCCAACGGTTTCCTGGGTGTGCCCGGCATCAAGGTCTGTGTGCTCTATCCCAAAGGAAAAGTGAGCGAGATACAGGAAAAACAATTCACCACCCTGGGACAGAACATCACAGCCGTCGAAGTGGACGGTGTGTTTGACGACTGCCAGCGACTGGTGAAAGACGCATTCATGGACGAAGAACTGAACGAAAAGTATTTCCTGACTTCGGCCAATTCAATCAACGTGGCACGTTTCCTGCCGCAGGCATTCTACTATTTCTATGCCTACGCACAGTATAAAAAGCTGGGCTTCGACGACAAGCCTGTCATCTGTGTGCCTTCGGGCAATTTCGGCAACATCACGGCAGGGCTCTTCGGCAGCAAGATGGGACTTCCCGTGAAGCGCTGGATTGCAGCCAACAACCGCAACGACATCTTCTATCAGTATCTCCTGACCGGCGAATACAAACCGCGTCCCAGCGTACAGACACTGGCCAACGCAATGGATGTGGGCGACCCATCGAACTTCGCCCGTGTGCTGGCTCTCTACAACAAGAACCACACCGCCATCACAAAAGACATCTCGGGAGCCACCTACACCGACGAACAAATCCGCAAGGCCATTTCGACGTGTCTGAACGACAACGGATACCTGCTCGATCCCCACGGAGCCTGCGGCTACATGGCTCTGCACGACAATCTGGCTTCTAACGAACACGGCATCTTCCTCGAGACAGCCCATCCCGCCAAATTCAAACAGACGGTAGAGAGCGTTATCAACCGGGAAGTGGAGATTCCCGAAACGCTTCAGAAGTTTATGAACGGCACGAAACAGAGCATCCCGATGTCGAAAGATTTCGCAGACTTCAAGAAACTCATCCTTTCGTGGGATTGAAAAAACAAAGCCAACAGCCCCCCCCCAAACAGACAAGCACCTCCCCTGCGGAAGGTGCTTGTTGAGTTTTAACTGGGACTTGATGCCGCTATTCTTCGACGGGAAAATGCCGATACCAATAGCGGGCCAGAGAATCGTTGCGGGTGGCCTGAAGGAACCATGACATTGCCACAGAGTCGTTCTGCTCCACACCGTTCAGACCTTCCCGGGCCAAGAATCCCATTCGGAACTGCGCCATCGGGAATCCCCTGATGGCCGCCTCATGTATCAACTCGACCGACCGGTGGACATTCCGGCGAGTGCCCCAGCCGTTTTCATAGCATAGGGCCAGACAATAGGTGCTCTCGGCATCGCCGCGCTGATGGGCTCGTCGCAAACTCATGATGGCACGATCGAACCATTTTCGGCAATAGGGCTCTTCGATATTGTTGTCGTGGAGCACCAGATTGACGCGGGCGTATGTGAACAGATTCTTGGGGTCATCGGTATAGACATTGGACGTGAGGCCCGAGGGGTCGAATTGATGCTGATAGACAGCGGCGCATTTATTGAACCAATAGGTCGCCAAAGAGCTGTCCTGCTCCACTCCCAAACCATGTTGATAAGCACCCCCCAAACGGTACATGGCCAACGGGTAGTTGCGGTTGGCGGCTTTTTTGATGTATTCGACGGCCTTCTTGCGATCGGAGGGAACGCCCCAACCATAGGTGTATAATCTGGCCAACGTACTCTGGGCAGCCGGAAGTCCGGCTTCGGCAGCTGTTTTCATATAACTGACGGCCTTTTGGTAGTCACGGCGCACACCCAATGCGCGGTAATAACAAATGCCCAACTGATAGGCTGCATTTGCATTTCCCCGTTCGGCAGCCTCGCTGTAGAAACGTACGGCTTTGATGTAGTCCTGCGGCACATCTGTGCCGTAGAAATAGCGGTCTCCTTCCTCATGCGAAGAGAATGACGAGTTTTCCCTGTGACAGGAAAACAGCAGGCA
>CALBPV010000112.1 GCA_937899265.1 uncultured Bacteroidales bacterium | reverse complement strand
TGTCATCCATGAAACGAGTATTACGAGTATTGTTCTTTTCATGTTGCAAAATTAGAGTCAATCATTCGGTCTGTCAAATCATACAAGAACAAATGATCGGATTATAACATTTAGTAAGCATCGAGTATGATATTCTTGATTATTTGATACTCAAATGTTAGCAATTATCAAAATCGGTCTGTTTTCTTCAATCATCCCATCCTACAGAATAAATATGGTGTACCTTCGCAGCCAAAATTATTCATCAACGCATCAATAACAATGAACAAAATGCACTTTGAAGAGAATGAAATCCCATTTGAGACCCTCGGACAGTTCGGTCTCACCCATGAGATGATTGAAGATCTGCCCGTGCGCGTCATCAACGACATCGTGGAAGGTCGGCGCACGCCTGTCCTGCCCATCCAAGTAGCAGATGAGCAAGGCAACATCATCAAGAGCCGTACCCGATTTGCACTCGTCCGCAAAGATGACGGCAACGTCGATGTACTCTTCTACCCAGAATTGGAGGAAGCCGACCTCAGCCGTTTCAATGAGCAGGAGCGCACCCTCTTGGAGAGTGGCAAGAGTATCATCGCCACCATAGAGGACAAGAACGGCAACATGGTTCGCTCCTACGTACAGTTGGACTCCGAGACGAAGCAGGTGCTTTCCGCACCTACACAGGTCATCGGTCGCAACCTACAGTTGATTGCCGACGAGATTCACCTGAGCGAGACGGAAGCCAACAGTCTGGGAAATGGTGAGCCTGTCACCTTTGTCCGTGACGATGTGGACGATGCCATCACGGTAGGCATTGACCTCCAAGAGCGCACGGGAGTACGCATTGCCCCTGGAGATGCCAGGATGTGGAGCGAGCAACGGAACCGTGAGTGGGACAAGTTTACCTTCGGCATCTACGGCTGTTGGACGATGGACGAGGACGGCAACCTTGATTACGTCAGGGAGGAAGACTACACCGATGAACTCTGGAACGAGCAGAAGAAAGCCGGCATGAGAGCTTTCGGACACGGGCGATAATCCAAGGAAAGTATAACGCAAAACCTATGTATCATGGCAGAAAGACAGTATTACCCAGAGAATGAACTGGTGCAGAAACTCCAGACTGGAGAATACGGCTGGCTCCAGTTCGTGAACCACCACTCCAAGGAATGGAAAGACGAGTATCTGACCTTTTGCAAGGCAAACAAGCTTGTTATGAACGATGACTCGGCAGAGCGTTTCGTCAACTACAAGGGCGAGATGCTCGAAAAAGCCTTGGCCGAGGGAGAGGCTTAACCATCAAAAGAAAGGAAAGGTATGTCTATACGATCCAACACACTACCCATGAGGGGCGACCTCTCGCCGGAGTTGCAGGACATCCTCCGCAGGAACGGTATGCAAGCACATATCATCCGCGAAGGTGATGCCTACCAGTTGGCCGTACAAGGCCATGACTCCCCTTTGCTCACATATCCTGTCAACGCCCAGCAGATGAGGGCGTTGACCGAATGGGGCACCAACTATGCCAACAAGAACGCCTACAACACCTTCGCGCAGCTTGTGAGCAATGACTTCTATGTACCGCGCAACTTCGTCCATGCCCGCAATGCCAATGGACGTGTCGCCATGGGACTCCACGGCTACCGTATCGGTGTCGGTGAGTATGGCCGTCTTCCATGGGACAGGCGAGGACTTCATCCCATGATGGATCCCTTCCACGGCAGGTTCCTTGGCTGGGCTCCCCGCCAGCAGGAAGGCTTTCATATGCGACGTGTAGGAGGCCGCCTGTTCATGCAGGGTGCGCCGATGGTTCCTGACCGTCCTGACGGGCGCATGAAGCCGGGCGAGTTGCAGAACGGAGGTTACGGTTTCTACTACAAAGGTCAGCAGACCTCCTACCAGCCGCCGAAGCAGGATGTGCTGGCCGACCTACAGGCGGTCATCACTCCTGTACAGGTCGCTCCACGAAAGACCGAACCTGCCAAGCCTTACAAGGAACTCATCACCTCGAATGTCTATTTTACCGACGAGAAGTTCCGTGAGTGCCTTGACAGTCACGGCATCGTGATAGACCCGGAGAAGAAAAGCCTCACCATCCAATCGACCGCCACCAAGCAAGATTTTGTGTATGACCTGACGGAAGAGGAACTGAAGAAGCTTACCAGCAACTCCACCAAGGAAGTGTCGGTACAGGCACGTCTCGACCTGCTGAACGAGGTCATCAAAGGCGACTTCAAGGACAAGATTACGATGGATTTGCTCAACTCCAAGGAGCAGATTGGCATAATCCTCAAACCTGAAGTGGAAGCGGAGCTGACCAACCGCCAGGCACAGTTGCAGGAGCAGATGAACCAGCTACCCCCGTTAGAAAATGGACAAGAAGTGGTCAGCGCAGAGCCTGAAGACCGCAACATAGCCCATGTAGATGGCAGCTATCTCTATGAACTCAACGAAGGCAAGGCATGGTATCGCGAGGGCAAGCATGGTCGAGAGGTAATGGTGGATGACATCAAGGTAGAACCTGTCCTCAACGCACAGGGCGAGATAGAGAAAGATGCCAAGGGCGAGGCCAAGTTCCGCATGACCGCCGTCATCAACGGCGAAAGCATCAGCCACGAGATCACGCAGACGCAGTACAACAAGTTCATGGCCATTGATGACTACCATCGCATGAAACTGTTCTCACACATCTTCCACGAGGTGGATATGAAGAACGTTCCCGGTATGCACAGCAACATCGGAGCGAAGATCGGTGGAGCGTTGCTCGCCGGTCTTGCCGTCACGCGTGAGTTCGGCCATGGCTTCCATGACCATGGTGGTCCCGCCATCTTCATGGAGCATCACGGGCCTGACAGACCCCATGTCTATTTCAAGCCAGGAGTCGATTCCCCGCAGGAACTGGCGGCAAGGGCATTCGATGCAGGGTTGAACGCTGGGGAACACGGCGTTGGCATGGGTCACGGGAGGTAAAAAGGATTTTTCAGGATAACACAATGGCTAAGCTCACTTACGACGATTTCAAGAACCGGCTCAGCATACAGGATGTGCTGATTGATGCCGGCTACACGCTGAACAGGCGTGACGGTCTGCGTTATCCATCGTTTGTGCGCTTGGACAGCGAGGGCCGTCGCATACGCGGTGACAAGTTCGTCGTCACGGGCAACGGTCTTTGCTGTTTCCAGCCTCCCGTCCAGAAGAACTACAACGTCATCAGCTTCATCAAGGAGCATCCAGCATTCTTCTCCGACTACACCCCAGACATGGACAAGGACAGGCTCGTAAACCTTGTCTGCAACCGCCTTCTCAACAATCCAATAGAGGACAGGGAATCGAAAATATTCCGCCCGGAGCGTGAACTGCCGCCCTTCCGCATTGGCGATTACAAGATGCACCATTTCGAGGGCAGCGACAGGGAAACACAAAAGCCCTTCTATCCCTACTTCAAGCCAAGAGGCATCAACCTCAGTACCCAGTATGCGTTCCACCACGATTTTGTGTTGGCCGAGCGCACCGTTTCCAATGGACAGGTATATCGGAATCTCTCATTCCCCATGACCATTCCCGGTGGTGACGGGAAAATTGTCGGCTTGGAGGAAAGGGGAAGAAGAAAACTCGACGGCACTTCCTACAAGGGCATGGCCAGAGGTTCCAATGCCAGCGAAGGACTGTGGCTTTCCAGTCCTGCTGGCACGAAACTCGAAGATGCCAAGCGTGTTTTCGTCTTCGAGAGTGCCTACGATGCGATGGCGTTCTACCAGCTTCTGGCAGGAAAGGATTCTATTTTGGACTACAAGGAGCGGAAGGAACTGTCTGCGGGCGTTTTTGCATCGACTGGAGGTAACCCGTCAGTCAAACAGTTTGAGGGACTGCTCAGGACAGCCAAGGAAGCCACTTTCCACGTCGGTTTCGACATGGATGCGGCAGGACAGCAGTTCGCAGAGCAATTCAAGTCTGTGGCAACGGCCAACGGTGTGGACGAAAAACGTGTAATCCGTGAAGAGACCTCACCGGGCTACAAGGACTTCAACGAGGAACTGCTTGGCAGCATTGCCCTGAAGAACCATCCACTGGCCAAGGACAACGTGCCGGATGCCTATCAGGACTATGTCGATTCCTTCCGAAAGACGAGCAAGGACATTCCAACGGTAAAGGCCCTGTTTCATCCGACCGATGAGCAGGTTGACCTCTTGCCGCAGGACACCCGAAGGCAGTATGCCAGATACGAGTCGCTCTATGAGGAAGCCTACGAGGTGCGGTCCTCACGGCTCGTTGCTCCCGGCGACAAGGAAACAGCCATACAGAGTGCGATGGCGGCTCAAAAGGACTTCAGGGAAAGCCTGTGCAAGGCACTCGGCATCAAGGAGGACATGGCGGCAATGGACATCGAGTCGGAGGACGAGGACAACGACAAGAAGATACAGCACGACGTGGACTACACCACTGGCATAGACGAACAGGGCAATGTGGAGATGGAAGTCGAGACATCGAACATGGAGGAACGCAGACATTATCACCGATAGACATGGAACAGACCATACACCGATACAGAATCATCACACTTCGCCCCCACTGGACGCAGTACATCATCAGTCAGGGATTTCTTTTCCTTGTCAGTATAGTGCTGTTCCTTGTGGCAGGTCACGAGAATATCACCTTCAAGACTCCGTTTCTGATTCTCGGTTGCGCCACTACAATGATGATGCTCTACGGCTGTCTGTATCTCAGTAAACTGCGCTTCATCATCTCTGCGGAACAGCTCATTGTGCAGCACGGCATCTTCCACCGCACCAGCGACTACATCGAACTGTACCGCATCGTGGATTTCAGCGAGAGCCGTGACCTTTTGGAGCAGTTCTTCGGTCTGAAGACCGTCAGCATCTACAGCGGCGACCGCACCAATCCCAAGCT
>CALBPV010000111.1 GCA_937899265.1 uncultured Bacteroidales bacterium | reverse complement strand
AGTGTCAAAAGCTTGCCGCAAATTGGAACAACGAATTGACAAGTGTCAAAAGCTTCGCCGAGATTCGGGCAACGAATTGACAGTTTTGGGATGCTTGAGGGAGTAAAAGCGTGGAAATGAATGTTTTTTTGCGGGTGTTTTGTGAACGTTTTGTGAATTCAAAGGCTTTTTTTATCCAAAGAGAGCAATTTCTGTGACTAAAATTTTGTTGTTTGAATTATTTTAAGTAATTTTGCACACAAGACTTGTAATTAGTAATGAAGTCAGCCAACTCTCAGCCGACAGGCAAAACGGTAGGATGTATGCCCCGAACGGCATTCTGCTGAAACAAGAGCCTACAAAAGGCATCTATATCAAGGACGGCAAAAAGAAGGTGAAATAATTGACGCATTTGGTTCATGGCTCATGGTTTCAGGCAGCCTCTCCCCAGCCCTCCCCTGAAGGGAATGGGGACGGAGTTTTAGGTTTCTTTACCGGTGAAAAATCAGCCAGAGGGCATAGCCGAAGCCATAGAGGGCAATGAGGGCGAGGACGATGGCGATGGCGCGGTTGATTGCCATGAGGGTGCGGGGCTTGAAATGGTTGCGGATTTTCTTCATAATCCATGTGATGAGTGTCCACCATCCCACAGCGCCGACGATGAGTCCCAGGAAGCCCACGAGATAGAGCCACCAGTTTTCGCTTGAAGCTTCGAAGAGAAAGTTGCTCCGCGCGAAAAGGAACATGTAGAGGAAGACGATGGCGGGGTTGGAGATGGTGAGGAAGAAGCCCGAGAAGAAGTACTTGAGGATACCTTTCACCTTCAGGCCGGGCGTGGGTGTCAAACGGTCGTTGGTGCCCAACCCGGAGGCGGGATTGGAGTTCCACAGATAGGCTGCGTAGCCCAGGATGGCTACAGAACCCACGATTTGGAGGGTGACCTGATATTGCGAAATCCAATCGACGACCACAGCGGTGAGGAAGGTGGAGAGAATGGCATAGAAAAGGTCGGACAGCACAGCTCCCAAGCCGGTGAGATACCCCGAGAGCCATCCGCGATTGAGCGTTCGCTGAATCACAAGGATGCCTGTGGGCCCCATGGGCGCACTTACTATTATTCCTATTAAAAAACCCCAAAACAGGGTTATGATTGCTAAGTCTAACATCGTTTTAGGGAGTTGATGCCAAAAATTTTTTGCAAAGATATGATTTTTTTTTCAAACAGAGACGGATTTTTCATTTTTTTTGTGTATTTTTGCGGCAAATTTATAAAAAAGTGATGATTTACTTCTTTCAACAGCCCTCAAAGACGGTGTTAGCCGTCGAGACAGACCACGTTCTCAACTCCGACGAGAGCAAGCAACTCTGCTGGCTCTTCAGTGACGCAACCCTTCTCAACGACCGTCAGCTTCAGGGATGGTGGGTAGGTCCCCGCCGTGAAATGATTACCCCCTGGAGCACCAATGCCGTAGAAATCACCCAGAATATGGGTCTGCACGGCATCCGGCGCATCGAGGAATATTTCCCGGCCAAGGGTCCCGATGCCGAGTTCGACCCCATGTTGCGCCGTCTCTATGAAGGTGTGGGACAGGACTGCTTCACCATCGACAAACAGCCCGATACAGTGGTGATGATAGACGACCTGGACGCCTACAACGTGCAGGAAGGTCTCGCCCTCTCGCCCGAGGAGATACAATATTTAAAAGAGGTGTCGGCTCGCATCGGCCGTCGGCTGACAGACTCCGAGGTCTTCGGCTTCTCGCAGGTCAACTCGGAACACTGCCGTCACAAAATCTTCGGCGGTACGTTCATCATCGACGGCGAGGAGAAGCCATCATCGCTTTTTGCCCTCATCAAGAAAACCTCCAAGGAGCATCCCGGCAAACTGGTGTCGGCCTACAAGGACAATGTGGCCTTCAACGACGGTCCCGAAATCGAACAGTTCGCCCCGACCGACCCCACGACATCTTCCTATTTTGACGTGAAGAAAATCCACTCGGTGATTTCGCTCAAAGCCGAGACGCACAATTTCCCCACGACCGTAGAACCCTTCAACGGAGCCGCCACAGGTACGGGCGGCGAGATACGCGACCGACTGGGCGGCGGCAAGGCTTCGCTGCCCATTGCCGGCACAGCGGTTTACATCACGTCCTATCCCCGCAACGACAAGGGTTCGCCGGTGGGTCCGCGTCCCTGGGAGGAAACCGTGAAGGCGCGTCCCTGGCTCTACCAAACACCCGAACAGGTGCTCATCAAAGCCTCGAACGGAGCATCCGACTTCGGCAACAAATTCGGACAGCCGCTCATCTGCGGTTCGCTCCTGACCTTCGAACACGAGGAGGAGAACACACGCTACGGCTACGACAAAGTCATCATGCTGGCCGGCGGAGTGGGTTTTGCCAACTATCGTGATGCCCTGAAGGGGGAGCCCGAACCCGGCGAGAAGGTCATCCTCATAGGCGGCGACAACTACCGCATCGGCATGGGCGGCGGTGCCGTTTCATCGGTCAACACGGGCAAATATGCCGGAGCCATCGAGCTGAACGCCGTGCAGCGCGCCAACCCCGAGATGCAGAAGCGTGCAGCCAACGTGATACGTGCATTGGGCGAGAGCGACGACAACCCCATCGTGTCGATTCACGACCACGGTGCCGGCGGACACATCAACTGTCTCTCGGAGCTCATCGACACCACAGGCGGCAAAATCTGGATGGACCGCCTCCCCGTGGGCGACCCCACCCTTTCGGCCAAGGAAATAGCGGGCAACGAGTCGCAGGAACGCATGGGCTTCCTCATCAAGGACGCAGACATCGAGCGTGTGCAGAAAATCGCCGAGCGTGAGCGTTCGCCCTTCTATGTGATAGGCGAGGCTACCGACGACATGCGATTCACCTTTGAGGAAAAGGACGGCTCCAAGCCCATCGACCTCGAACTCAAGGATATGTTCGGCCACGCCCCCAAGACCTATATGCACGACCATACGGTGGAACATCACTATGCTCCCGTGGAGGTTTCGGACGACAGGATACAGCAGTACATCAAGGATGTGCTCCGCCTGGAGAGTGTGGCCTGCAAAGACTGGCTCACCAACAAGGTGGACCGTTCCGTGACGGGCAAGGTGGCCCGTCAGCAGTGCGTCGGTCCGCTCCAGCTGCCCCTGAGCGACTGCGGTGTGGTAGCCCTCGACTATCGGGGACGGCGCGGCATAGCAACCTCCATCGGCCATGCCCCGCAGACAGCCCTTGTGGATGCTGCCGCCGGATCGGTGACGGCCGTAGCCGAAGCGCTCACCAACATCGTCTTTGCCCCCATCGAGGGCGGCCTGGAAGGCGTATCGCTCTCGGCCAACTGGATGTGGCCCTGCCGCAACGAGGGCGAGGATGCACGTCTCTATGAGGCCGTACAGGCCTGCTCGGACTTTGCCATAGCGCTCAATGTCAATATCCCCACGGGCAAAGACTCCCTCTCGATGACCCAGCAGTACAAGGACGGCAAGGTGCTCTCGCCCGGTACGGTCATCATCTCGGGCGGCGCCGAGGTGAGCGACATCCGCAAGGTGGTTTCTCCCGTTGTACGCAACGACCGTTCGACGGCACTCTATTGGGTGGATTTCTCGTTCTGCGAACAGTATCTCGGCGGTTCCGCTTTGGCCCAAACGCTCTCGAAGCTCGGCGACAGGGTACCGACGGTCGAGAATCCGGAATACTTCTCGGACGCATTCAACGCCGTGCAGGACGCCATCCGTCAGAATCTGGTACTTGCCGGCCACGACATCTCGGCAGGCGGTCTGCTGACGACACTTCTCGAAATGACTTTCGCCAACACGGAGGGCGGTCTGCGCATCAACCTCAGCGATGTGGCCGAGGAGAAGACGCTCACGGAGATCCTCTTTGCCGAGAATCCCGGTGTGGTGCTTCAGGTCAAGAAGACCAAGGAATTTGAGAAACTGCTCGGGAAACACGGCGTGACCTTCCTCAAGATAGGTTATCCCGGCGACGAACGTGTGCTGGAGGTGCGCAAGGGCAATCGGGTGGAAGACTTCGACATCGACGCCCTCCGCGACATCTGGTATGAGAGCTCCTACCTTCTCGACCGCCGTCAGAGCGGCGAACAGAAGGCCCGCGAACGTTACGACAACTACAAGCACCAGCCTCTCTACTGGGTGATGCCCCGCAAATTCACCGGTCGTCTGGCCGACCTCAAGGCTCCTGCAGGCCAGCCGAGACCCAAGGCAGCCATCATACGCGAGAAAGGCACCAACGGCGAGAGAGAAATGGCATACGCGATGTATCTGGCCGGCTTCGACGTGAAGGACGTGCATACGTCGGACCTCACTTCGGGTCGCGAGGATTTGAGCGACGTGAATTTCATCGTCTTCTGCGGTGGATTCTCCAACTCCGACGTGCTCGGTTCGGCCAAGGGCTGGGCTGCCGCCATTCTCTACAACGAGAAGGCGCGCACTGCCCTCCAGCGCTTCTATGCCCGCGAGGACACCCTTTCGCTGGGTATTTGCAACGGTTGCCAATTGATGGTGGAACTCGGCATCATGGAGGCTTCCGAGAAGGGTGCCGGCCTGAAGCCCACACTCACGACAGAGCCCACGCTCCACATGCTGCACAACGACAGCCACAAGTTCGAGTCGAACTTTGTGAACCTCAGCATCCCCAAGAACGACAGCGTGCTCTTCGGTTCGCTCTCGGGTTCACGTCTCGGTCTCTGGGTGGCTCACGGCGAAGGCAAGTTCTCGTTCCCCAAGGACACTGAGAACTACAACGTCATAGCCCGCTACGGCTACGAAACCTATCCTGCCAATCCCAACGGTTCGCCTGCCGCCATTGCCGGTCTGGCCACCACCGACGGACGCCATCTATGCATGATGCCCCACTTGGAACGCGCCATCTTCCCGTGGCAGTGTGCTTTCTGGCCCGAAGACCGCGAGAATGACGAAGTGACCCCCTGGCTCCAGGCATTTGTCAATGCCCGAGAGTGGGTGGAACGTCGGCAATGACTTCAGCTACGCCGACCTGACAGTTCCCAGCAGGCGAGGGCGGCAGCCGCGGCCACATTGAGCGAATCGACCCCGTGGCACATCGGTATCCGAACCACATAGTCGGCTCCCGCTATCACGTCCGGGGCGAGCCCGTCGCCTTCCGTCCCCATCACGAGGGCGAGGCGGGGTTCGGCCTTGAGGCGCGGATTGTCGATGCCGCAGGAG
>CALBPV010000110.1 GCA_937899265.1 uncultured Bacteroidales bacterium | reverse complement strand
TCGGAGGAACTCATCTACGCCCTCGTGGACATGCGCAATCACAAGGGTCCCGAGGAAATCGCGGAGATAGAGAAATCTGTCGGCATCTCGGTCGATATGCATCTCAAAGCCCTCGAGATGGCCCAACCCGGTCGCACCGAGAAGGAAATCATGGCCGCTGTGATGGAAGTGTGCCTCCGCGAAGGCTATTACTACTCCTTCCCCGCCATCTGCACCACCCACGGCGAGACGCTCCACAATCACGGATACATCCACACCCTCCGCGAGGGCGACATGCTCCTGCTCGATGCCGGTGCCGAGAACGACATGCACTATGCCGGCGACCTGACAACCACCATGCCCGTCGGCGCAGATTTCACCACACGTCAGCGCGAGGTTTACGACATTCTGATTCGCACCTACCACGCTGCCCATCAGATGATTCGTCCCGGCATTACCTACCGCGAGTGTCACGTCAGAGCCTGGGCTTCCATTGCCGACGGACTCCGTCAGCTGGGGCTCATGAAGGGCGACCCCATGGAGGCAGCCGAAGCCGGCGCTGTTGCTCTTTTCATGCCCCACGGCCTGGGTCACATGATGGGTCTTGACGTCCACGACATGGAGAACTACGGTGAGGTGCGTGTGGGCTACCCCCGCGGAGCACAGAAAGATACGCGCTTCGGATTCAAGTCGCTCCGTCTGGCACGTGAACTCGAACCCGGCTTCGTCTTCACCGTTGAGCCCGGCATCTATTTCATCCCCGAACTCATCGACCAGTGGCGCGCTGCCGGCCGCTTCACCGACTTCATCTGCTACGACCGTCTCGAGTCCTGGAAGGATTTCGGAGGCATGCGCAACGAGGAGAACTGGCTTATCACGCCCGACGGACACCGTCATCTCGGCAAAGCCAAACCCGTCGATGCCGACCAGCTGGCGGCTGCCAAAGCCGGACGTTTTCCGGCATAAGACCCTTCCGGCAGATGTTCTGCCCGGTATGGACATACAACTCGATTAATTATTGACAAACTCTTTTATAACACCCCGTTTATGAACCCGAAATACAGCTTTCCCTGTAGCGCAGCCCTCCTCCTGATGCTTGCTGCCTGTCAGTCCTCTCCCAAAAACGAGACCCCCAAATTCGCACTCGACGGCGAAGACTACAGTGTCTATTCCGAGAACGTTCCCTTCTCGATGGAACCCCTCGTAAGCCCCATCGTGGGGAATTATACCCGTCCCGTCACCGACTTCGGTGCCGTGGGTGACGGAAAGACCGATTGTACCGAAGCCATCAACACCGGCCTCAAGGAGATGTCCTCGCTGGGCGGCGGACACTTGGTGGTGCCCCGCGGCATCTGGTTGACCGGTCCCCTCTATATGCAGAACAACATGGACCTCCACCTCGAAGAAGGTGCCGTCCTTGTCTTCAATCCCGACTACCACGTCTATCCCATCATCGACACCTGGTTCGAAGGACTGCTCACCAAACGTTGCGCCTCCCCCATCAATGCCGAGGGCGTCAACAATATCTCCATCACCGGAGCGGGCACCATCGACGGCTCCGGCGATGCCTGGCGTTGGGTCAAACGTGAGAAAGTCACTCCTTTCTTCTGGCGCGACCTCTTGGCCCGGGGCGGCTGCTGCAACAAGGACTCTTCCGTCTGGTACCCCTCCGAAATCGTACGCGAGGCTTTGTCCAAATCCGACCTCAACGTCATTCGTCAGGATCTCACCGACGCCCAGTGGGAAGAATACAAGGTATTCCTGCGTCCTGTGATGATTTCGCTGCGTGAGTCTCAAAACATCCTTCTCAAAGGCATCCGTTTCCAGAACTCTCCCGCCTGGAACATCCATCCCCTGCTCTGCAAGAACCTCATCATCGACGGTATCAATGTCTTCAATCCCGACTACGCCCAAAACGGCGACGGCCTCGATGTCGAGAGCTGTGAGAATGTGCTCATCCTCAACTCCCGCTTCAGCGTGGGCGACGACGGCATCTGCATCAAGTCGGGCAAAGACGAAGCCGGACGCAAACGCGGTGTACCCACACGCAACGTGATTGTGCGCGGATGTACCGTTGACCTCGCCCACGGCGGCTTTGTCGTAGGCTCCGAGATGAGCGGCGGTGTCGAGAATATCTACGTCACCGACTGTACGTTCCTCGGCACGGAGGTGGGTCTCCGCTTCAAGTCCAAGCGCGGACGCGGCGGTGTGGTTCGCAACATCCACATCTCCGACATCACCATGAAGGACATCGTCACCGACCCCATCCTCTTCGACCTCCACTATCAGGGTCTCTCGGCCCGCGAGGTTATGGATGCCGGCCTTGAGAAGGTCGATACCGTAGCTCAACCCGTCGATGAGGGCACACCCGCTTTCCGCGACATCTTCATCGACAACATCGTCAGCTGCGGCTCCTATCGTGCGATGTATTTCAACGGCATTGCCGAACAGCCCATTTCCAACATCACGGTCTCCAATGCGACCATCTCTTCGCGTCTCGGCATCATGCTCAACCTTTGCGACAGTGTTTCCATCTCGAAGGTGAACCTCAGCATCGCCGAGGGTGACCCCCTTGTGACTCAGATGGTCTCCAATCTACAAACAGACTTCAACGAACAATAAATCCCCTCCCCCCCTTATGCGCAAGTTCTTTTTTCTCCTCGCCGCCCTCTGTGCCGGCACAACTTTTGCCCAGATGCCGGAGATGGCTTCTGTGGCCACCAATGCCCAGCTCAAAATCAACCGCTTAGGCAGTTCCGAGCTTACGGTCTCTGTCTCCAACCCCAACGCCTCCGCCATCGCCGATGCGCCGGTTTGCATCCAGCTTCCTGCCGACTGTCCCTACAAGAGTGCCACCGTCTCTGTGGACGGCAAGGAAATTCCCTCCCAGATGGATGACCTCAACGGCGACGGCATCAAGGACGAACTGTCCTTTGTGATGGACCTCAAAAAGAAGGCCTCCCGTACGGCTTCGATTGTTTTCTCGACCGAGGAAGCTCCCGCCGACCGCTATACGCCCCGCGTACATGCCCAAATGTGGTTCCGCGACAGGGACAAGAGCCACACCCCCAAGCAGCACATCCCCACCGACACCGTCTCCGAACGTGTCGATAATATGTACTCGGCCATGCACCATCACGGCCCCGCTTTCGAGAGCGACCAGGTGGCCTATCGCATCTATTTCGACAAGAAACAGTCCACCGACCTCTACGGCAAGAAGGTACGTCAGCTCGAACTGGCCGACGGACTCTGGTACAGCGTCGAGAACAAGGAGCTGGCTGCCCGCAACTTCGGCGATGACATTATCCTCGTCGGACAGACCATCTCCATCGGCACCCTGCGCGGATGGGATGACACTGTCGATACTTCCCTCAAGGATGCCAAGGGCAAACCTCTCACCAAGATGGTCATGATTGACCCCTTTGCCTGGCGTCAGGCCCACATCGTGGCCAAGGGTCCCGTCCGCACCGTTGTCGATATGAATGTGGAAGGATGGCAGTACAAGGGACGCACCCTCAACCTCAAGAGCCGCTACATCCTCTATGCCGGCAACCGCGAGTGTGAGGTCATCCAACAGTTCGAGGGCAACACCGACGGTGTGGAGTTTGTCACCGGCGTGATTCGTGTCGGTACGCTCCATCCCGATGACCCGGCCCTCACGCTCTCGCCCACCTATTGGAAGGACGACAGCGGCACCTGTGCCTCGTTCGGTATGGATTGGGCCGACGGCAACCACGAACTCTATCCCGTGCCCCAGCGTGCCGGCGTGGCCTGCTCCGTGCCCTCCTCTTATGTCTCCCGCACCATCCTCGACGACACTCAAGTGCTCTACGGCATCCATACCGACCGCGACAATGCCGTTCGCTACCGCATTTCTTTCTGTGCGCCCGACAAAGAGACATTCGCCCGCTGGAAGAACGACAAGGCGTGGTTCGACTACGTGGCAGCCTGGCGCGACATCAAGCCGGTCAGCGTAGTGCAGAAATAAACTCTCCCCGATGGACGTTTTCACCCTCTACAACAACAATCCCGACTTGAGGCTCATCGAGAAGATAGCCCGGCGCATCCGTGACGGTGAGGTGGTTATCTACCCCACCGACTCGGTCTATGCCATCGGGTGCGATGCCCTCAACCAGCGCGCTGTCGAACGCATCTACCGCTACCGCGCCAAGGAGGAAGAGAAGAAACCCCTCTCCGTCATCTGCCGCGACATCTCCCAGGCCGACGAATACACGCGTTTCAACAACGAACAGTTCAAGCTGATGCGCAAAAATCTCCCCGGACCTTTCACCTTCATTCTCGAGGCCGGAACACGCCTCCCCAAGGTCTTCCGTACCCGCAAGACACTCGGCATCCGCATCCCCGACCATCCCATTCTCCACGCCCTCCTCGAGGAACTTGGGCAGCCCCTTCTCACCGCTTCGCTCAAGTACGAGAAGGACGAAGACGAACTCGGCTATATGACCGACCCCGAACTCATTGCCGAGGCTTTTGCCAACCAAGCCGACATCCTCATTGACGGCGGCATTGGAGAATCGC
>CALBPV010000109.1 GCA_937899265.1 uncultured Bacteroidales bacterium | reverse complement strand
ACAGCAACGGCAACCCTACGGGGGGTACTCACATCATCCCCGAAGGTACGATTGTACATTTCTTCTTGATTCGCCGCATTGAAGGATCTACACCCAAAGTTGATGAAAACGGTGATTTCTTCCTCTATGGTGATAAAATGTGGGGTTCGGAACCTGCGATTACAAAAATGACCGCTGATTTCTACAATGATAATGATGGAGCATCTTTCCTGACCGATTTGGCCACAACAGCCAGTTTCACCTACAACGGCATTATGTGCCTCGGCTTCGAGGATTGGCCGAGTAGTAGTGAAAATCAGCGCGACTGGAACGACTGTGTCTTCACTATGGAAGGCAATATCACCAACGGCGAGAAAACCACAACCAAGAAGATGAATACTTTCACTGTCGCCGTCGAGGACCTCGGTGTAGCCGACGATACGGACTATAACGATGTAGTGTTCACCGTTTCTCAAACCTATGAAACCGTTGTAGAAGATGACGGAAAGGGTAGCACCACCACTAAAATTGAGTACGACTATCCCAAGCTCACCTTCCTCTGCGCCGGTGGTACGCTGCCCTTGTGTATATATTATAAAGACGGCGATGAGAAAGTAGTAATTGTTGACGAGATTCACAAAGCTTTTGGCTGTAATAATACAGAGTATATGATTAACACGGGTGGAGACGGTGCCAGCACAACGGGCACCATCGTTGAGAAGAATACTTTCACCAAGGAGCTGGAAGTAAAGTCTTTCCTGACAGAACCCCTCAAGATGTCCAAACATGCCTCCAATTTCTATATCGAAATCACAAAGAAGGACGGCACCAAGCAGACGGTAAATGCCAACCGCAACGATACGGAAAACAAATCCAATTATCCGTTCGTATTGGTTATCCCCACCGACTCTTGGGAATTCCCCAAAGAACGTCAAAACATCGACCTCATATACAACGGTTTCAAGGATTGGGTAAACAGTCAGAACCGCGGTTATTTCTGGTACAATTCTGACGCGCAGAAGGTTCAAGCTGCCGAATCTGCGTTGTTGGACGGCGCATCCTCCACCATCAGCCTTGATACCGAAATCATCAATAGCGGCAGCAGCGAACCTGAGAACTATGAACTCGACGATAAAAACTTGGGTGAAAAGGGCTACAGTTATACCCCTATTGCTGAGACCATTGTAATTAAAAATACTAACTATGTAGCCTATAAGATTAATTACACTACCGACCCGTCTCTGAGTTATGTCATTAAGGTCGAAAGCGAATGGTCCACAACCCCTACTACGATTGCTGTTACAGACTTCGATGGCAAAGAACTTAAATTCAATAAAGATTTGGAGTCCCTTAATATAACCGACCTTGGCCTCACCGAAGGTTTCTATATCACTAGCTACAACGCAGCAGATCTCTATTCCCTGAAGATTACAGTCCTCGAGGCTACGGAAAAGACAAGTGGCAATGGCAGCTCTGACGTTCAGACATTGGAAATGGGTTCTAATACGGTTGCTCCTATAGAAAAAGGCATTTATTACATCTGGGGCGATTATTATGCATACAAGTTTACAGTAACACTTCCTTCAGCTGCCAAAAAAATTAAATGGATTTCAGAATGGACTGATGTTACTGATAAGGCTATTGACATAGTGAATCCCTCACGTAATCAAGTTGTAAATACCGAAACAAAAAAAGACACGACATCGAACAATACATTACTAGTTACAAAAGGTTCTTATACAATTGATAATTTACAGTACGATGGTGGGATTAAGGTTGCAGATAATACATATACATTCTTTATCACCCATTATAGTGCCGAATCAACATTGGTTGATGAAACAATAAAAATTGAACTGGAATAAACTCACCACCCGGCTCCCAGCCGGGTGGTTTTCATTTCGACTATTAAAAGTTTGACATGGGAGACATAACCAAACAAGGAGCATGGGAGTGGCAAGAAGAGGGTACCTCCTGGAAAGGCGTGGGCATCTATCACATCACCCTTACCATCCCCTCGCGCGCCCCGCTGCTCGGGACATTGGAGATTCCGGAGAAGGACCCGAAGCGGGCGGTGGTCCAGCGTTCGGAGCTGGGCTTCGCTCTGCTGGATTATCTACACCGTCTCCCCTCCATCGTACCAGAAATCAAAGTCCTGCAGTACAGCCTGATGCCCGACCATCTGCATTGCGTCTGGTATGTCATGCGTCCGATGGAGAAGAGCATCCGCTATGTCGCCCAGGGCTTCTGGCGCGGGGCGAAAAAGGCGGGCAGAGCCTACAGCTGGCTGCACAGCGGAGATCCTTGCCGCTACAGCGGAATCCAGAGCACGGCAGCCGCCCCTGCCGACTCTCCCCGCCTCCACTACACTCCCCGCCTCCACGACTCTCCCCGCCTCCACGACTCTCCCCGCCTCCACGACTCTCCCCGCCTCCAAGGCGGGGCAAAAGACAAAACAGAGGAAACAGCCGGCCCCGCAACAGCCGCAACGACCGCAACGACCGCAACAGCCACCACAGCCGCCCCTGCCGACTCTCCCCGCCTCCACGACACTCCCCGCCTCCAAGGCGGGGCAAAAGACAAAACAGAGGAAACCGCCGGCCCCGCAACAGCCGGCCTCCTCGCCTGGATAGAAAGCTTATCACAAGCCGGAGCAGGAGCGACAGCGACAGGAGCGACTCCGGCAGGAGCGACTCTGGTGCGTCCGTCTCTTTCGTCGATTGCAGCGGCTTGGAGCCGCGAAGAGAACCCGCTGCGTGCCCTTCTGGGGCGAGATGCCTATTACAGCCTCGATGCCATCTTCACCGAGGTGCCCTTCATCCGGCCGCTGTCGCGGCGCGGACAGCTACAGACGATGATTCAGTACGTGCGACTGAACCCGCAGCGCTTGGCGACGAAGCGGCTGCTGCCCGGGTTCTTCAGAGTGCAGGAGGGCATTCGCATCGCCGGGAGGTCCTACTCCGGTGTCGGCAATGCCGCTCTACTTCAGGCAGAGCGCTACGCGCCCGTCCATGTGCGCCGCATCATGCTCGAGGCCGCAGACCACGGCGACCCTCAGCCGTTGCGCTCCTATATGAACGGCTGCGTCCTCGCCGCCCGTCGCGGGACCGTGATGGTCTCCCCCTTCATCTCCCCTCGCGAAAAGGACATCCAAGATGTCCTCCTGCGTGAAGAGCGCCCCTTTATCCTTCTGGCCGACAATGGCTTCAAGGACTACTACAAGCCCCCGACGCTCCTTTTCGATGCCGTTGCCGAAGGCCGCGTCCTCATCCTCAGTCCGTGGGACTACGATGCCGGCAAGCGCCACATCAGCCGTGCCGACTGCAATGCCCTCAATGCGATGGCCGAAGAAATCGCCTCCATGAATTAATTCCTTTCTTCACTTTCACGACCTCCGTCGCCAGCCCATTCCACACTATTCACTCCCCGCTTTCACGACCTCCGTCGCCGGCTCATTTCACACTATTCACTCCCCACTTTCACGACCTCCGTCGCTGGCTCATTCCACACTATTCACTCTCCGCTTTCACGGGCGAGAGACGTTCTTTGTCTCCACCAAAGGGCAAAGGCGATGATTCCAAGATAGGCAATGCACATCTCCGGCAGGGAAGGAGACCATTCCAAGCGTCCGCCCAGGAGCAAATGTTCGCCCTGCACCGAGTGTCCGGCAATCCCGGAGATCCAGGCGGTGAAGCCGTTGACAAGGGGCGACACCCAAGGGCCGAGGGCGGGGATGACGATCAGGAGAAGCAGGGCTCCCACATAAAAGGGCAGCAGGGGAACAACCACGAACCCCTGGAGAATACCCAACAGGGGAAGATGACCGAAGACATGGGCCACAAGGGGAAGCGTGGCCAACTGCGCCGAGACGGTGAGCCAGAAGAGTCCACGCAGTCGGGACCACAGCCACGACTCGTCACGTGAAGCCTGCATCGCCGGCAGAAAGGCCATGATGCCGGCAGTGGCGAGAAAAGAGAGCTGAAAACCGAGATCCCACAGCCACCAGGGTTTCCACAAGAGAAGCAGAAAAGCCGCCACCGTCAAGTTGTGCCACCCCCAGGGACTGCTGTGGTTGAACCAACTGAGCGTAGCTACCGTTGCCATGAGAGCCGCACGGCAGGCCGAGGCCGGCATCCCGATAAGCACGATGTAGGCCCAAAGGAACACGAGCGAAAGAAGCAGTCGGAGCCACTCCTTCCCTATCCACCGCAAGGGCATCAGAAGGACGAGGATGACGCCGAAGAGAATGCCCACATGGAGACCCGAAACGGCCAGAATATGGCTCATGCCGGCTTCACGCATTCCGTCGCGAAGGTCCGCATCGACCGCCCGCCTGTCGCCGAAGAGGATACCCCGGGCCAACGAGAGAGACACCGTATCAAGTCCTGCCGCCGTCAGACGTTCGCAGCAGGCCTCGCGCACAGGCAGAGAACGGGCCATCGCCCGGGACAGTTCTTCCTGTTGGAGTGCACGCACACGCCGGGAAGCTTCCCCGGTATGCATGGGCAAAGTGGGCGACATGAGTTGCATAAGAATATAACCGACCCAGACACACACAACCACCGGGGTCCATCCCCATCCCGGTCGGCGCAGCAGGAACCACGTAGCCGCTGTCAGGCTTAGGACACCCAACACCGCAAACGCAGCCATCGCCGGCAGTTCTGCAAGAAGAATGCCGACGATGATGGCAAGGGTGAGGGGCAGCAGCGGACTCATTTGCCGAGGAATTTGCGGTCGAGATACTGTTGGAAAGCCTCGCGGTAGCTTTCGCCCACGGGAAATTGGGACTCTCCGTCGATAGAGACAACGTTCTTATCGACCTCGGTGATGCGCCGCAGGTTGATGATGTAACTGCGGTGGATACGCATGAAATAAGAAGGCAGACGGTCGTCGAGTTTTTTCATCGAAAGCAGCACGACGACGGGATTTTTCTGTCCCTCCAAATAGATGCGAATGTATTCGCTCCAAGCCTCCACATAACGGATGCGCGGAATATCGACACGGATGATTTTGGAGTCTGTGCGGAAGAAGAGAATGTCGTCCTGGGGGTCGGTTCCGGAAGCCGGAGAAAGTTCGGCCCGGTGGAGGAGGTCGTATTTCTCTTTGGCACGTTGGGCCGAGAGGCGCAAGTCGTCGGCCGAGAACGGTTTGAGAAGATAATCGACGGCATTGACGCGGAAGCCTTCGACCGCATATTCGCTATAGGCTGTCGTGAAGATGACCATCGGGGCATCTTCGCCCAGCGACCGCACGAAATCCATCCCGTTCAGGTCGGGCATGTTGATGTCGCAGAAGATGAGATCGACCGGCTCGGTCTCGAGTACGCGACGTGCCTCGACGGCACTGCCGCAAGCAGCCGTCAATTCGAGAAAACCGACCTGACGGATATAACTTTGGAGTTGGCGAAGCGCAAGGGGTTCGTCATCAATGGCGAGACAAGTCATACCTTTTTAAATATATAAGGGAAAAGGGGCAAGGATGCCTTCAAAAATTATACTTTGAAAAGAAGGTTCACTTCGTAGCGTTCGGGCGTTTCCCGGATATCGAGCGTATATGCCTCGCCGAAGATGAGGTCGAGACGCTGACGGGCGTTGGCAATGCCGAGGCCGCCGTGACTTTGGCGAGCGGAGCTCTCCGGAGAAGCCGGATGACGCGAGTTGACACAGGAGAAATGGAGTTCCTCGTCGTAGAGGCGCAGCGACACTTCGACGTATGAGGGACGGCTGTAGCTGACACCATGTTTGAACGCATTCTCCACAAAATTGATGAACAACATGGGAGGTATGGAGACATCGGGCAAATCCTCGGGCACAGAGACCGTGATGCGCACGTTGGACGTGTAACGTATCTTCATGAGGGCGATGTAGCTGCGTATAAATTCGATGTCGTGGCTGAGGGGCACACGTTCGTTGTCGCTCTCATAAAGCACATAACGCATGAGACGCGAAAGCTGAATAATGGTGGTCTTGGCCTCGGCAGTATCGATATCGACCAAAGCATGAATGTTGTTGAGCGTATTCATGAAGAAATGGGGCGAAATCTGATACTTGAGGTAGGCCAGTTGTTGGCGAAGATGTTCCTGCTGCGCCTGCATGGCCTCACGTTCGCGTCGCGCATTGCGGAAGAGCTGTTTGACGAAAAGGTTCATGCCCAGCATCAGAACGGCAATGGAGACGGCGAGGAAGAGCCGGAAATCCTGATTGAAGAACAGGTCTGTCCCGAGATGTTCATCGTGAGGCGGTTCGTGGTCGGGCAGGCGGTCGGGAACGTCGGGACGGTGTCCGGGATCCTGCCCCACCGAACGGAATCCTTCGCGGGGCACGGAGCCGTCGGGACGGAAGGCAGCGTCTGTCTCCCGATGTGTCTCAGCCCGGGGATTGCCTCTCCGTGCGTCGTCGGAGGGCGGTAACGCACGATGGACCGGAAGCTCTTTCTGCGGAGCCGAGAAGGTGCACTGAGCCACCGTAAAGAGACCCACAAGAGCCAACATGAGGCTCAGGTAGAGCCAGAATTTTCCTTTGTCCAACCAAAGGGGAGCCACCACGTGGTTGTGGACCACGAAGAGGAGAAAGAAAGGCAGCAGCACCTGCGTCCAAATCTTCAGCACCTGGTCCCAATCGTAGAGCGTGTTGCCGTCAACCTGCCGCAGATGGAAAAATACGACAGGCGACAGGAAAAAGATGAACCACACCGAATAGTAGATGAGGTTCTCCTGAACACGCGGAGAATGTAGAAATCTTTTCATCAGCAACTAAGTTATGGTGCAAAGATAGCCCGAAGCACGGAAAGGTGCAAGAGAAATTCAGCGAACCGCCCCAATCATTCAGTCAACGGCGACACTCCGACAAATGCCGAAGGCTGCTCAGGGAGGGAACCCTGCGGCCAACCTTCGGCATAGGAGAGGAAACGGAAAGGGGGGACTACTTCTTGGCCTCGACCGCCGCCTGCTCGATGGGGAGACAATCCACATAGCGGCTGATGTAGGTATTGAAGCCTGCGACATCCTGAGGCGAAGGATCGACCGTCGTGCCGGTATTGCCGGCAAAGACGTTGGCATCGAGCCAATCGGCCAGCGTCTGTCCTTCGGCGTTGTTGACCACGTAGGAAGCCAGAAGCGCTATACCCCATGCGCCGCCTTCGCCGGCTGTCTCCATGACGGAGATGGGCGAACCGAGGGCTGCGGCCAACATACGCTGACCCACACCGGGCGTCTTGAAGTAGCCGCCGTGGCCCGTGATACGATCGACCTGAACCTGTTCGTCGCGGAAGAGGATGTCGTTGCCCACCTTGAGCACACCGATGGCACCGTAGAGCTGGGCACGCATGAAGTTGGCCAGGTTGAACTTGTCGCCTGCGGAACGCACGAAAAGCGGACGTCCGTCGGAGAATCCGGTGACGGGTTCGCCCGAAACGTAGTTGTAGGCCATCAGACCTCCGCAGTCGGCATCGCCCTGAAGGGCTTTGTTGAAGAGATGGGTGTAGAGCTGGTTCATATCGACCGCAATGCCCATCAGCTCCTCAAACTCACGGAAGATATTGACCCAGGCGTTGATTTCGGACGTGCAGTTGTTGCAGTGGACCATTGCCACGAGCGAACCGTCGGGCGTGGTGACCATGTCTATCTTCTCGTAGGGACGGGAAAGTTCCTTGTCGAGCACAATCATCGAGAACGACGAGGTGCCGGCAGAAACATTGCCCGTGCGAACCCTCACGGAGTTGGTGGCAGCCATGCCTGTGCCGGCATCGCCCTCGGGAGGACAGAGCGGCACACCGGCTTCGAGCTGACCCGAGACGTCGAGTTTGCGGGCTCCTTCGGCTGTCAGCGTACCGGCATCCTGTCCGGCCACAAGCACGCGGGGGAAGATGTCGCGCAAGCGCCAGCTGTAACCCTTGGGGGCGATGAGTTTGTCGAACTTATCGACCATCGTCTGGTCGTAGTCTTTGGTAGCCGGATTGACGGGTATCATGCCCGATGCGTCGCCCACACCGATGACACGCTGTCCGGTGAGTTGCCAGTGGATATAGCCTGCCAGAGTGGTCTGGAAGTCAATGTCGCGCACGTGCTGGTCGCCGTCGAGAATGCACTGGTAGAGATGGGAGATGCTCCAACGGAGGGGAATGTTGTAACGGAACAGCTCGGACAGTTCGGCGGCAGCCTGCGCCGTGTTGGTGTTGCGCCAAGTGCGGAACGGCACGAGAATCTGTTGGTTCTTGTCGAAGGCCATATAGCCGTGCATCATGGCCGAGATACCGATGGCGGCCAGGCGGGTAATGCCCACGCCGTACTGTTCGTGTACATTCTTGAGCAGGTCGGCATAACAGTCCTGGAGACCCTTCCAAATCAGGTCGATGCTATAGGTCCACAGACCGTCGAGGAGCTGATTCTCCCATGTGAAGTCGCCTTGTGCGATGGGCTTGTTCTCACCGTCGATGAGAACCGCTTTGATACGGGTAGAGCCAAACTCTATGCCGAGAATGGCTTTACCCTCCTGTATGGTTTCGCGGGGTGTAATCATCACTTCAGAGCTTTATTGAGCATGTAGTAAACCTCGTTGTTGCGGAGTGTCTGCTTGAAATCGGCGATGCGGGTCTCCTTGTTGATGCGGACATACTCGATGCCGAGGATTTCGGCGAAGTCCTCCCAGTACTCCTCGCTGATGTCGTAGGAGAAAGCGCTGTGGTGCGTTCCGCCTGCCAAAATCCAAGCGCCTGCTCCGATTTCGAACGTGGGCTGGGGCACCCAAAGGGCACTGGCCACGGGCAGGTTGGGCATGGGCTTGGGTTCGATGCACTCCACCTCCTGAGAAATCAGACGGAAGCGGTTGCCGAGGTCCACAACGGTAGCCTTGATGCCGGGTCCTGTCTTCGAAGTGAAGACGAGGCGGGCGGTCTGTTGCTTGCGGATGCCGATGCCGAGGAAATGCACTTCAAGAGTAGGCTTGTCAACGGCGATGAGCGGCGTGACCTCAAGCATGTGGCTCTGGAGACAGCTGGAACGGTCGCCCGCGAAGTTGAGCGTGTAGTCCTCAAGGAACGAGCAACCCTTGGTGAGGCCCTGCTGCATGACCCACAGCGTGCGGAAGAGGCAGGCCGTCTTCCAGTCGCCCTCGGCACCGAAGCCGATACCCTCGGCCATGAGGCGCTGCGAGGCCAGACCGGGAATCTGGTCGAAGCCCACGAAATCGGGCTGGTTGATGTCGGCATCGCCCAAGTCGTCGAAGTTGGTGGTGAAGGCCGTGGCACCCTCGTCAGCCAACACGCGGCGGATGGCTATCTCGGCCTTGGCTGCATTCTTCACCTTCTCCCAATAGACCTCCTCGCCGCTCTCGTCAATCTTGATGACGTATTGCTTCTTGTACTCCTCGACGAGGCCGTTGACATCGGCATCGGTCACGTTCTTCCAATATTCCATGAGCGAGCTGACGGGATAGTAATCGACATGGTAGCCCAGACGCTGCTCGAATTCCACACGGTCGCCGTCGGTCACGGCCACGTTGTTCATGTTCATGCCGAACATCAGGCAACGCACCTGCTTGGCATCAGCCACACCGGCACAGACGCGTGTCCATACGGCAATCTGCTTCTGTACGGCCTCATCCTTCCAGTAGCCGCACACCACCTTGCGCGGCACGCGCATACGGGTGCAGATGTGCCCGAACTCGATGTCGCCGTGGGCACTCTGGTTCAGGTTCATGAAGTCCATGTCCATCGTCTCCCAGGGAATCTCGGCATTGTACTGCGTGTGGAAGTGCAACAGAGGCTTCTGGAGGTCCTGCAGACCCTTGATCCACATCTTGGCGGGCGAGAAGGTGTGCATCCACGTGATGATGCCGGCGCACCGGTCATCGTTGTTGGCAGCCTTCATGACAGCCTCGACCTCCTTCGAACTGTTGGCCGTGCCCTTATAAACAACCTTGACAGGAATGATGCCTCCGGCATTGAGACCTTCCACCATTTCCTTGGAGTGTGCATCCACTGCTACAACGGCATCTCCGCCGTACAGGAGTTGTGCGCCTGTCACCCACCAAATCTCTAAATTTTCAAATGCTGACATAACAAATTGTTTTTTGATTGTGAATATTGCTTTTCTTTTTTCCGGACATCTGCCCGAAGTTTGGATGTTACTTCTTTTTCTGGCCGTAGTAAGCGTTCGGTCCGTGTTTGCGCATATAATGCTTCTCCACCAGAAGAGAATTCATCGTGGTCCCGGGATTGACGGCGTAGGATACAAAGGCCATCTTGGCACACTGTTCCATCACTTTGGCGTTATAGACCGCATTGTCGGGCGAAGTGCCCCACGAGAACGGACCGTGATTCTTGACCAGCACGGCGGGCGTGTGGTCGGGATTGATGTCGCGCGTCTTGAAGGTATCGACGATGACGTTGCCGGTCTCGAGCTCGTACTCGCCCTTCACCTCGGGCTCCGTCATGTCACGCGTGCAGGGGATGTCCTTGTAGAAATAGTCGGCATGCGTGGTGCCGATGTTCGGAATGTCCTTGCCGGCCTGCGCCCATGCAGTGGCATAGGTGGAATGGGTGTGGACGATGCCTTTGATGTTGGGGAACGAACGGTAGAGCACAAGGTGAGTGGGAGTGTCGGACGAGGGATTCAGGTCTCCTTCGACCACTTTGCCCGTCTGGAGGTCAACGACAACCATATCGGACGCTTTCATCACGTCGTAGCCTACTCCCGAAGGCTTGATGACTACGAGACCTTTCTCGCGGTCGATACCGGAGACATTGCCCCAGGTAAAAATCACGAGACCCTGCTTTACAAGGTCCAAATTGGCCTTGAAGACTTTTTCTTTCAATTCTTCTAACATACAAAAAGAGAATTTAGGATTATGTATATATGATTCTGTGGAATTCAAAGGGACTTCCGTTGTTCAACGGCTGTTTTGACTGTCGGACCGTCCGACTTCATTGACGGCGCAATTGCCTCATCAACGTTTCGTCCTCCCACTCGTAGCGATTGCCTTCGTCATCCACCGTGGTGAGTGCCCAAATGCCGGACTGGCTGATTCGGAAGAGTGTTTGGCAGGGATCGGTCACCGTCTCTCCGTTGACGGCTATGACGCGCTGGGCGACACGGATGCCTTTCTCGTATGCCGCCGACATACGCCAAACGATGCCGGCTTCCAACCCCTTGTTGGAAGGAACAATGGTGACATCCTGCATCTTGGGAGCCGACGAGATGGTCTCGAAGGGCTGGAAATAATAGTTGCGGTTGCGATAGTCGAGCGTCAGGGTTCCCAATTCGAGCAAAGCCCCGCCGAGATAGGAATTGCGGTCGTCAATGAGTTGGGCTTCGGTGTCGCGAACGGAAATATTGCCGAACTTGAAATTGGGGAACCCGAATTTGCGGCGAAGCTCCTGACGGTCGTAGCTCAGGAGGGTGAGGCGGGCCTGGCCGCCGTCGGACACATCGCGCACCGCCCGTCCGAAGATGTTCTTCTGCGCCTGATAATGACGCTGCGAGAGCAGATAGAATTCCCCCGAACCGGTGTCCAGGCCGACACTCTGGTCGAGGCGGGGCATCGGCGAAACACGCAGCACGGGCATGCCGCCATTGGTAATCTCGAACGATGTCTTGAGACTCTTGTTCTCGGCTTTGACGACGGTATTGTCGTCGGAGACAATGCAGATACCCTTCCTCACGTCAAACTTGACACTCAGGTCACGCAGCACCGAGTAGCCTATCACGCCGTCGATGCCCTGACATCGTATCGACTGGAAGTCCTGGGCCGACAGATAGACGTTGTGGAACTCGTGCCTCCCTATTTTCAGACGGTCCAGTTTGCCGGCCGTTATGCGGGAGGTGTTGCCGTTTTCACCCGTGAGGGTCACCGTAAAAATATCGGTCAGAACGCTGTTGATGTCAGGCGCGAACGAAGCACAGACGGAACTGCCCGTATCTATGAGGAACTGATAGCCCAAGCCGTTGATTTGCACTTCGATGACCGGCAGATGATTGTTGTAGGTCAGAAGAAGGGTGTCTGTCACATGACGTGTCACCTTCTTGGGCTTCGGCAATTCGGTTTGGGCCGCAACGGTCGCCGGGACAACGGGAGACAAAAGGAGAAGCAACAATGCGCTTCGTATCAGTACGGATATTTTTTTCAACATGATTTCCCAAATTTTTAAAGAGGTTGGTCGAAAACAGAGTTTTCAGTAGGCAAAGATAGGTTTATTTTGCGACATAATCAAGAAAAAAGGGAAAAATATGCAGTATTTTTATTCTTTTTGGCTATTTTCTTTTGATAATCAAAGTTTTTTCATTAACTTTGCACACTGAATAATGAGTTTTTATGTCAAACGAAACAGAAAACAGCAAAAAAAAGTCCGGCCTTAAAAGCGGCTTCAAAATCATAGGCGTCCACGTATTGCTCATCATCGGTGTCGGGTTGCTTATGCTCTTCGGGCTTTCTTCGTGGCTCGACCATTACACCCATCACGGCGAGTCGGTCAAGGTGCCCAATGTGATAGGTCAATATGCTGACGCAGCCATCGACAATATCGAACAAAGCGGTCTCCACGCGATGGTCATCGATTCGGTCTATACGGAGGCAGTGCCCCGAGGCGCCGTCATCGAACAGCTGCCCGAGGGCAACCTTCCGGTCAAATACGGCCGTAACGTCTATCTCACCGTCAACGCCAAAAGCGTCCGCATGATTCAAATGACAGACATCTACGAATTCAGTTCGCGGCAGGCCCGTTCGCGTCTGGTTGAGAAAGGATTCATCGTGGACTCCATACACTACGTCCCCAACGAATTTGACGACCTCGTGCTCAAGACCACCCTTTCCGGACATCCCCTCGACAGCGATGCCATGTTGGCCGGCGAGGAATTTCCCTGGCACACGCATGTGATTCTTCATGTAGGCTCAACGCGTCTCGCCATCGAGGAGGAAAACGAATCGGAGACCGAAGGCACGTTCTTTGAATAATCCCTGCCTCGCGAATGCAAGACCTGACGGACATCCGGACACCGCTCCCCGTTGAAGATGAACTCCTTGGGGAGGAAGAGGACGACCTCATCGTCAACGCCGGCAACGGCGAGGTGAGCGAGAACGGACTCTACGAGCATTTCCGCTTCACGGCCGACGCAGGGCAACATCCCGAACGTATCGACAAGTGGATTGTCGATCGCATTGTCGGCACCTCGCGTTCGCGCGTCCAGAAAGCGGCCGATGCAGGCTACATCTTCGTGAACGGCAAGTCCGAGAAGTCCTCCTACAAAATCAAGCCGGGCGATGTGGTCACCATCATGATGGACCGTCCCCGCCACCAGCTCGAGATACTGCCCGAGGACATTCCGCTCGACATCGTCTGGGAGGACAACGACCTCCTCGTTGTCAACAAGCCTGCCGGACTGGTGGTTCATCCCGGATTCGGCAATTTCCACGGGACGCTGGTCAATGCTCTCGCCTTCCACCTCAAAGACCAACCCTTGGAGGAAGGATGGGACCAAGTGCGCATGGGACTCGTCCACCGCATCGACAAGGACACCTCCGGACTCCTTGTGGTGGCCAAGACCGAAAAGGCCCGAAGCGACCTTTCGATGCAATTCTTCCGCAAGACCACGCGAAGGAAGTACCTCGCCCTCGTCTGGGGACATTTCGACGAGGACAGCGGACGCATTGAAGGCAATATCGGACGCGACCCCCGGGACCGTATCCTCATGACCGTATTCCCGCCCGGAAGCGAAGAGGGAAAACCGGCGGTGACCCATTGGCGGGTGGTCGAACGCCTCGGATATGTCACCCTCGTGGAATGTGTGCTCGAAACCGGACGCACCCATCAGATACGCGTCCACATGAAGAGCATAGGCCACACGCTCTTCAACGACGCCCACTACGGCGGCGACACCATTCTCAAGGGAACCACCTTCCCCAAGTACCGGCAGTTTGTCCGCAACTGTTTCGACCTCTGTCCCCGACAGGCGCTCCACGCCCGCACCCTCGGGTTCCGCCATCCCGTCACGGGACAGGAGATGGACTTCGAGGCTCCCCTTCCACCCGACATGCAGGCTCTCTTGGCCAAATGGCGCGAATATGTGGCCAACCGTATTATAGAATAATGTATTAAACAGTATAAAGCAACGTCTTTTCTTGACAAAATGTTGAAAATTGCAATCGTCGCCGGAGGTGATTCCAGCGAATACGAAGTTTCCCTGCGCAGTGCCCAAGGCATTTGGAGTTTCATCGACCACTCCAAGTATGACGCTTCCGTCATCCTCATCAAAGGCTCCGACTGGAAGATGGTCGCCTACGACGGTCAGAACTACGATTTCTCCCGCTCTTGGCCTGTCGATAAAAACGACTTCTCGGTGGTTCGCGACGGAGAACGCATCCGCTTCGACTTTGCCTACATCATCGTCCACGGAACGCCCGGCGAGAACGGTCGTCTGCAAGGTTATTTCGATATGTTGGGCATGCCCTACAGTTGCTGTGGCGTACTGGCCGCTGCGCTCACGTGCAGCAAGTACCACTGCAACCGCTACCTCGCCGGCTTCGGCATCCCCTGTGCCAAGAGTGTGCTCCTCACCCGCCGCGACACCGTTGAGCCCGAAAAGATTGTGGCCGAACTCGGTCTGCCCGTCTTCGTCAAGCCCAACACCGGAGGCTCGTCGTTCGCCACGACCAAAGTGAAACGCATCGAAGACCTTCGTCCCGCCGTCGAACTGGCTTTCGGCGAACAGCCCGAAGTCATCATCGAGAGTTTCATGCAGGGCACAGAAGTCACCTCCGGATGCTACCGCACCCGCGACGGACAGCTCCGCACGCTCCCGCTCACCGAAGTGGTCCCCGCCGACGAATTTTTCGACTACGATGCAAAATACAACGGCAAGGTGCAGGAAATCACGCCTGCCCGCATCTCGCCCGAACTGACGGCGCAGATACAGGACACGACGACGAAAATCTACAATTACGTGGGGGCCAAAGGTATCATCCGCGTCGATTACATCATCATCGGCAACATACCCCACATCCTCGAGGTGAATACCACGCCCGGCATGACGGCCACCTCCTTCATTCCACAGGAAGTGAAGGCCGCCGGGCTAAACATCTCCGACGTTATGGACGATGTCATTCTCGGCAATCTGTAACGCTATTCTTTTACAATTTTTATTACCGATTAAATTTTTTCTTATGGCTACTCTTTCTGATTTTGATGACATCCGTTGTTATACCGACGAAGAGGTCAACTCCGTGCTCACGCGCTTGGCCGAAGAACCCGGCATCGAGAAATTCCTGCGCGGCGCCTTTCCCGACATCGACATGGAAGATGTGAAACGCCGGATGCGCAGTTTCCACACCATCCGCGATTTCCACCTCAACATGGTGGGTGTCCTGCTGTTCAAGATGTCCGAGAAAATCACAGAGTTTATCCGTCTTGACGGTGCCGAACGCATCCCCCGAGACCATGCCTCCGTCTTTATCACCAACCACCGCGACATCGTGCTCGACTCGGCCTATCTCGACATCCTCATGCTCAATGCCGGCTATCCCGACTTCGAGATAGCCATCGGCGACAACCTCCTCATCTATCCCTGGATCAAAGACCTCGTGCGCGCCAACAAGAGTTTCATCGTGCGCCGCGATTTGCCGGGCAAGGAACTGCTGCTTGCCTCCAAACATCTGTCGCAATACATCCACTATACAGTGAACGAGAAAAAGACTTCCATCTGGATAGCCCAGCGCGAGGGACGCTCCAAAGACTGCTCCGACATCACCCAGCCCGCCGTTATCAAGATGCTGGCGATGGGCGGTCCTTCGCGTGACCTGCTCACCAACATCAAGGCACTCCATCTCCAGCCCTGCTCCCTCAGCTACGAGTACGACCCCTGCGACTATCTCAAGGCCCAGGAGTTCCAGTGCAAACGCGACGACCCCAACTGGCACAAGTCCAAACAGGACGACCTCTTCTCGATGGCCAACGGCATGTTGGGCTACAAGGGACGCGTGATTTTCACCGTCGCTCCCGAACTCAATCCCGAACTCGACAAGTTCCCCGCTGAACTCACCGACAAGGGGGCGCAGGCAACCGCCGTATGCGAGTCCGTCGATAGGGTGCTCCACGACAATATGTATCTCTTCGAAATCAACTACGTGGCATACGACCTCCTCAATGAGACCGACAAATACGCCGACCGCTACACGCTGGAGCAGAAGAACAAAGCCATCGCCTATCTCAACTCGCGTCTCGAAAAAATAGAGATTCCCAACAAGGACGAAGAGTACCTCTGGCACTGTCTCCTCACCCAGTATGCCAACCCCGTGGCCAACAAAGAACGTCTCACCGAACGTCCCGTCACGAACTTTGTTCCCCTCACCTGATTGTAAATCCGAACGTAAACTTCCCGACCTATGAAAATGGATGAAACCATCGTGAACCGTCTCATCGACGACCTCCTCACCCTCTCCTTTGCCGAAGACATCGGCGACGGCGACCACACTACCCTGTGTTGCATCCCCGCAGATGCCATTGGACGCCAGCAGCTCCTCGTCAAGGAGGAAGGCATTCTCGCCGGTGTGGAAATTGCCCGCATGGTGTTCCGCAAATTCGACCCCGAACTCCGGATGGAAGTGTTTATCGAAGACGGCACCCGTGTCAAGCCCGGCGATGTGGCTTTTGTCGTCACCGGCAAAGAACAGAGCCTGCTCCAGACCGAACGTCTCATGCTCAACATCATGCAGCGAATGAGCGGTATAGCCACGATGACACGCCGATATGTCGATGCCCTTGAGGGAACCGGCACCAAGGTGCTCGACACCCGCAAGACCACACCCGGCATGCGCATTCTCGAAAAGATGGCTGTCAAAATAGGCGGAGGTGAAAACCACCGCATCGGTCTCTTCGACATGATACTCCTCAAGGACAATCACGTCGATTTCGCCGGAGGCATCCACAACGCCGTTTCCCGTGCCAAAGCCTACTGCAAGGAGAAAGGCAAAGACCTCCGCATCGAAGTCGAAGTACGCAACTTCAAAGAACTCGAAGAAGCCCTCGCCGAGAATCCCGACCGCATCATGTTCGACAACTTCTCCCCCGCCGACACCGAGCGAGCCGTGAAGATTGTCAACCACCGCTGCGAGACCGAATCGTCCGGCGGCATCACCTTCGACACCATGTTGCCCTATGCCCGTGCCGGCGTCGATTTCATCTCCTTCGGCGCACTTACCCACAGCGTCAAGGGACTCGACCTCAGCTTCAAGGCCGTCAAATAATCGGCTCCCACTTTCTAAACACACACCCCGCAAGTCCTATGACCTGCGGGGTGTTTTTTCCCGGACAAATAAAGGGAAGACCTGTTAATTCCAATTTTTATCAAGAATTTGAGAATTGGAGAATTTTCTCTTTCCGCTCGGTCGGATTTGCAATCCGACTTGAAACCTGAATCTTGAACCTTGAAACCAAGCGGCCTGTAAGGCCGATGATAACCCAGCCCGGGGCAACGCCCTGGGTATAGATGTTTCCCCAAGAAACAGCCCTGTAAGGGCGAAAGAACTTTTTATGCCGCCTTTACAGGGCGACGGCGGGTACATCCCGTTAACACAGGGCAAGCCCCTGTGCTGGGTTCTTTCGCCCCTACGGGGCTTGTTGTCAGCATGTTCATTACCCGGCGAAAGTTGAGTAAAACAGGTATTCAAAACTCTTTGGACTCATTTTCTACCCAGTTGGTGGTAGCCGTGAACGAGAAATTTCCCACAGCTGAGAATATCGGCCCGGTGAAACGGTTGATGCCTCCGCGTTTGAAGGAAAATGACCCGAGGTCATAGCTCCGCAGAACCGTGCTATTGGAATCAAGAATATCAAACGACACATTAATGTCCGTGGGCGTAGTGGGAATCAGGAACGACTTGTCGAAGACGAAATAACCGTCGTCGTTCGTTAAAATGGAAACGGGACAATCAATCTTGATATCTCCGTTTGTTGTAGTGTTGATGGAATTCCTTGTGTAAGGGTCGAACTCTTTCCCACTTCCTGCGGAGAGATGTATCCTGACGTATGCTGCATCTTCTGTCGGCAAATCGGTCGAGGTGAGCACGATGTGCGTAACGGCCAATACAAGATCCAAATTCTTGTTAACGCTGCCTGCAGTTGAAGCTGTGATGGCTTCCGTTGCCGACCACGCATCAATGAAAGGCTTGGGGAGGATCACATGACTGGGGCTGTTCAGCGTGATTGGGGTATCCTCCGACTCATAGCCCACCGATACCAGTGTATAGTTGCCTTCGGGCAAATCGGTCGTAAAGATGCCGAAGGCTCCGGGGTTGGACGTGAAATCCTTGCGGTATTGCGTCTCGTTGAAAACCAGCGTGTTTTCATTTTCGTAGATGCATACCGTGAGGGCTTTCAGTTTGGCCGCCGATTCGTCGGTGAGGGCTGCACGGGTCTCGCCGCCGTAGTCTTCCTGATAGAAATTGAAGGCGTTGTGGCGGAGGGTGACTTCACAGAGGGTCGGGGAGGGTTCTTCGGGCACATCCTCTTCAGCGCTGTAACATGAGGTAAGTGTGGAGGCTACGGCAATGGCGAGCACAGCGAGCAGAGCTTTTTCGGGTTTCATTGGGATTATTTTTATAGGTGTAAAAAAGATTCCTGAGATTCACAAGTCATAATATCCGTTGAAGGTCCAGGTATCGTCGGTGTAAAAGGTGCCGTTTGTCTCATGCTGGGAGGCTGCCCCTGTGAAGAACGTTCCCTCATAGACGGTGATTTTGTTCTGAGCCACCGGAACACTTTCGAGCACCTTTTCGCCGACCGTCTCTCCTGCGGCATTGAGAGCCGAGATGGTGAGTTTCAGTCCGGAGCTGTCACTGCGCGGGAAGGTATATATCTCGTAGATGCCGTCACTGTTCAGGGGGCGTTTTTCCGTCTGGCGCGAAGCCACACATCCCAGACCCGTAGTGGCATCCAGCGTCGAGGAACCTCCCGTGTAGTAAAATTGGAATTGTTCCGTATCGGGAAACGAGTCGTCGGTCATCTGCAGACGAACCATCGCGACACAGCGCTTCATCTCCATGTTGTAGGCTTCCGCACTCTCTACCGAGATTTCCTTGTGATACACAAAAGTGTCGGTCACCTTGTTGCTGTCAAAGGTGATTTTGGAGGGTGATGTGAGGGTCGCTTTCTTCTCTCCGTTGTGGGCCACCGCAACGACGGTATAGTCACCCTCGGACAACCGGACAGAGACGGTTCCGAAATCCGTGGAGGGGGCCACCTGCGTGATGTTTTTGACGCGCGTTCCGTCGGCATCGAACACCGCGAAATCCAATCGGGAGGCATATTGCCCGATAACAATCGCACGGGTTTCGAAGGGAACTTGTTCATACTCAGCACATCGGAAGGTCACTCGAAAGCCTTCCTCTTCTGTCTCCCCGTCTTTGAGGGTTGACGAAAAACAGGCCACACATAGCGGACCTGCCAACAAGCAGAGGCTTGGAATAAAAAAACGTTTCATAATGAATTTAAACACAAAAAATCAAGCCTATCCATACAGAACATTAAAACTGGCTGGGCGGTCCTTGCGTGTTGCTGTAAGGTTCTGGTCGGTTTTAGGGTATCTGTCAAGGCATCGCAAATATAAAGGTTATTTCGGAATAAACAAACAAAATGGCTCAAAAATTCACAAAATTTCCCTCATTTTCCGTTTGAAGGTTCTTTTTCACTCATTTTACGCGCGTTTTTTCACCTTTTTGCGTCACTTTTGCGTCACTTTTCTTCCGTTTTTCAATGGCTTTTCCGTTTTCAGCGTCTGTCCCGCTTTCAACGGCTCTGCGGTTGGAGTTTTTTGATTTTCCAGCCGAGGGCGGCGACAGCGAGGGTGGTGACGGGGCTGAGCCAATTGAAGAAACAATAGGGCAGGTAACTGAGCGTCGCCACTCCGAGTACGGTGCTTTGGGTCATGCCGCAGGTATTCCAGGGAATCAGGACGGAGGTGACGGTGGCCGCATCTTCGGTGGTGCGGCTCAGGAGACGCGACTCCAGACCCTTGCGCCGATAGGCATCCTTGTACATGTCTGCGGCAAGGACAATGGATATGAACTGGTCGCCCGTGGTCACATTCAGGAAGAGACAGGAACCCACGGTGGAGGCCACGAGAGAGAAGACACCCCGTGCCACCCGGAGAATGACCAGTGTGATGCTCTCTATCATACGGCTGGCCACCATCGCGGCTCCGAAACACATCGAACAGATGATGAGCCAGACGGTGGGGAGCATGCCCGCCATACCGCGTGTGGAAACAAGGGCGTCGAGGGCAGCACTGCCCGTGGGAACAGCCGTTGAACCGAACCAGGTGACGGCAAGACCGCGCGTCAACAGCGGGAGGGTGGCCTCTGTGCCGGGCAAGGGTGCCGTGTCGGAGGCGATGGCGCACAGGATGTGGGGTTGCAGCACAAGGGCGGTGATGCCGGCCAGCACGGACGACAGGAAAAGCACGATGAGCGACGGCACACGACGGGCAATGAGAATCCCCGTGAGCAGGGGGACGAGGAGTGTCCAAAGGGAAATGTGGAAGGTGCGTTCCAATCCCGCTGTGTATTCGCTCACTTGGACCACAGCCGCCTGTTCGCCCGCAAGTCCGGCCACAAAGAAAATGATGAGCGTAACGAGAAACGTGGGGGCGGTGGTGAACATCATATAACGGATGTGGGTGAAAAGGTCGGTGCCCGTAGCCGACGACGCCAGGATGGTGGTGTCGCTGAGCGGCGACATCTTATCCCCGAAATAGGCTCCCGAAATGATGGCTCCTGCTGTCCAGGCCTCGTCGATGCCCAGCGCACGTCCGATGCCTATCAGTGCGACTCCGATGGTCGCAATGGTGGTCCATGAACTGCCCGAGAGCAGGGACACAAGGGCACAGATGATGCAGGTGGACACCAGGAAGAAGCGGGGCGACATGATTTGAACGCCGTAATAGATAATGGTAGGCACCACACCGCTCACCATCCACGAGCCGGCTATCATACCCACGGCCAGCAGGATGAGCAACGTGATGGAGACATCGCCCAAGGTCTGTCGTATCTGGCTCTCGAAGGCTCTCCACGGAACGCGATAGACGGTCATCGACACACAGACACACACGGCCATGCCGAGCAGCAGAGCCAACTGGCTGCCGCCTGAGAGCGAATCGCTGCCAAACAGGGTGATGACGACAGCGAGCAACGCTATCAGGGTCACGAGGGGAACAGCAGCGACAAGGGGATGGGGTAAACGGGTGTTGGTCATTATCTTCAGCGGGCTATGGAGGGAGAGAGAAACAGCCCGGAGCATGTTGTCCCGGGCTGTCGGTTTATTGTCTGTGAATCTCAGTCATCAGTACTGGCATTCGGTCTCCAGGATACGCTTGATAACGGTCTGGGCCGAAATCTCGCGATTGGCGGCCTCGGGTATGACGAGCGAACGGGGTCCCTCTATCACATCGTCGGTCACAATCATGTTGCGGCGCACGGGAAGACAGTGCATGAAATGGGCATCGTGGGTAACGGCCATCTGACGGGCAGACACCGTCCACGAACGGTCGGTGCAGATGTTCTGTCCGTAGTAGGGGTCGCGATAGGCCGACCAGTTCTTGGCATAGACGAAATCGGCACCCTCGAAGGCTTTCATCTGGTCGTACTCGATGGTGGCACCTGCCGTGAAGCGTTCGTCCAACTCATAACCCTGAGGCTGGGTAATCACAACGTCGTAACCGGCGGCCACAGCAAACTGGGCGAACGAATTGGGCACAGCCTGCGGGAGACAACGGGGATGGGGAGCCCACGTCATGACGACCTTGGGACGAGCCACCGTCTTGTGCTCCTCGATGGTGATGATGTCGGCAAAGGCCTGTAGGGGATGGCCTGTAGCCACCTCCATCGAGAAGACGGGACGACCCGAATGCTGGATGAACTGCTGGAGAATCTTCTCCTCGTAGTCATCGCGCTTGTTCTCAAAGCGGGCAAAACTGCGCACTCCGATGATGTCGCAATAGCAACCCATCACGGGCACGGCCTCAAGGAGATGTTCGGGCTTGTCGCCGTCCATGATGACCCCGCGTTCGGTCTCCAGCTTCCAGGCTCCCTGATTGACATCGAGCACAATGGTGTTCATGCCGAGGTTCATGGCGGCTTTCTGGGTGGAAAGACGCGTACGGAGCGAGGAATTGAAGAAAATCATCAGCAAGGTCTTGTTCTTCCCCAGGTGCTGATAGTCGAACCTGTGGGCTTTGACCTCCAAAGCCTCCCGGATGGCAGCCTGCAGGTCGCCGAGATCTTCGACAGATGTGTAATATCTCATTTATTTGTACTGCTTAAAGATGACCGTTGCGTTGTGGCCTCCGAAACCGAAAGTGTTGGAGAGCACTGCTCGCAACTCGCGCTTCTGAGCTTGGTTGAAAGTGAAGTTGAGGTTGTAGTCGATATCGGGATCGTCGTCGCCCTCCGCATGGTTGATGGTGGGGGGAACAATGCCGTTCTCAAGCGCCTTGATGCAAATCAGAGCCTCCACAGCACCGGCAGCGCCGAGCAGGTGACCCGTCATCGACTTGGTCGAAGAGATGTTGAGCTTGTAGGCCCAGTCGCCGAAGACATCCTTGATGGCGAGCGCCTCACCGAGGTCGCCCACATGGGTCGATGTGCCGTGCACATTGATATAGTCGATATCCTCGGGCTGCATGCCTGCGTCTTCAAGGGCGGCACGCATGGTGAGCTTGGCACCGAGACCCTCGGGATGGGTGGCCGTGAGGTGATAGGCATCGGCCGACATGCCGCCGCCGGCTACCTCGGCATAGATGTGGGCACCGCGGGCTTTGGCATGCTCCAGTTCCTCCAGAATGAGGCATCCGGAACCTTCGCCCATCACGAATCCGTCGCGCGAAGCGGAGAACGGACGCGAAGCCTTCTCGGGTTCGTCGTTGCGCGTGGAAAGGGCTTTCATGGAGTTGAAACCGCCCACACCGGCGGCACAGATGGCAGCTTCGGCGCCTCCGGCCACAATGATGTTGGCCTTGCCGAGACGCAGCAGGTTGAAGGCGTCTATCATGCCGTGATTGGACGAAGCACAGGCCGATACGGTACCGTAGTTGGGGCCGTGGAAGCCGTATGTGATGGAAATCTGACCGGCAGCAATGTCAGCTATCATCTTGGGGATGAAGAAGGGGTTGAAGTGAGGACCGCCCTCCTCGGTGTAGCCGCCCACCTCCTCCTGGAAGGTCTGGATACCGCCGATGCCGGCGCTGAAGATGACACCCACGCGGTTCTTGTCCTCTGTCTCAAGGTCTATCTTGGCATCCTCTATGGCCTGCTGTGCAGCCACCATTGCGAACTGGGCATAGCGATCCAGTTTGCGGGCTTCCTTGCGGTCGAAATGTTCGTTGGGGTCAAAGCCTTTTACCTCACAGGCAAAATGGGTTTTGAACTTCTCTGCGTTGAACAGGGTGATGGGGGCACAGCCGCTCTTGCCGGCTGCAATATTTTTCCAGGTATCCTCAACGTTGTTGCCGAGGGGTGTGATGGCACCGAGACCGGTGACTACGACTCTTTTGAGTTCCATAATGTTCAAAGGGGTTAATCAGAAACAAAATATCCCGAGCGAGGTCGCAGGGGGACAATCCCATCTACGACTCAACGTAGCCTGCGTATTCGCCCGGAATAAAATCCGCTCCCGCGCGTCCCTTATATTATAAATAAGGAGTGCGGAACGGGAATGGGATTTTCTTACTTGTTGTTCTCGATGTAAGCTACAGCGTCGCCTACAGTGGCAATCTTCTCAGCCTGGTCATCGGGAATGGTGATGCCGAATTCCTTCTCAAACTCCATGATGAGCTCTACGGTGTCGAGGGAGTCAGCGCCAAGGTCGTTGGTGAAAGAAGCTTCAAGAGTAACTTCAGACTCTTCAACACCTAACTTTTCAACGATAATCTCTTTTACTTTGGTTTCGATTTCTGACATAATTCTAAAAATTTTATGGGTTAATATTGATGTTCTCTGTAAAATATGCGGCGAAATTCGTCCTTTTTCGCGATTTTTCTCCGAATTTGGCCGCCAAATTGAAAAATTTCTTTTACCTTTGCGGCGCAAAAAACGAAGATTTTGTGTCCGAATCAGACCGATTTTCTCGATTTCACGCTGCAAAGTAACATAAAATTCCTCACGTGAGAGAACTTTTTGAGGAAAAAATTCAGTTTTTTGCACAAAATAATTCAAAATGAGCAAATTTAGTCCAATTTTTATGAAAAAAATAGCCATTTTTGCGTCCGGTTCGGGCACAAATGCCGAGAACATCGTGAAATTTTTCCGGGGAAGTTCCGAAGTGGAAATCGCTCTTATCGTCGGCAACAAACCCGACGCTTACGTTTTCGAGCGGGCGAGGCTGTTGGGGGTGCCCTCGGTATTGCTCTCTAAAGAAGACATGGCCGACGAGGCCAAGGTGATGAAGCTGCTCCGTGACTACGGCATCGGATTCATCGTCTTGGCGGGTTACCTGGTACGCATCCCCTCCTATCTCATTGAGGCCTTCCCCAAGGCCATTGTCAATATCCATCCCTCCTTGCTCCCCCTCCACGGCGGAAAAGGAATGTACGGCGACAGGGTGCACGAGGATGTGCTCCGCTGCGGCGAACAGGAGAGCGGCATCACTGTCCATTATGTCAACGAGCAGCTCGACGCAGGCACTGTCATCTTCCAGGCGAAGTGTCCCGTGTTGCCGGACGACGATGCCCACTCGCTTGCTGCCCGCGTTCATGCGTTGGAGTACGAACACTATCCCCGCGTGATAGCCGAAACGATTGCAAAGTTGTAAAATTGCAATCCGGGGAGACAATTTCTGCATAAAATTCTCATAATAATGTCGGATTTTGCCTCTTTTTACAAAAAATATGTAATTTTTCCGTCTATTCCTTCTGTATTTTGCAAAAAAGCTGTATCTTTGCAACACTTTTTCGAAACTTAAACAAACAATGAAAAGTAAAAAAGAGAGAATTGCCCACATACGCGAGGTGATTCAGAACAGCAAAATCGACAGCCAGGAGGAGCTGCTCAAAGCCCTGTTTGCACGAGGCATCAAAGTGACGCAGGCCACCCTCAGCCGCGACCTCAAACAGATGCAGATTGTGAAGGTGGCCACCCGTGACGGCGGCTACATCTACATGATGCCCGAAGATGCAGCCAGCGGAAACGAGAAGCCGGGCAGTCTCCTCATCCCCAAGATACCGCACATCCTCAGCATCGAAAACTCGAGCGTGATGATTGTGATACGCACCACGACGGGCTACGCCTCGGGTGTGGCTGCCGACTTGGATGCTGCTGCCCTGTCGAGCGTGATGGCCACGTTGGCCGGCGACGACACGGTGCTCGTCATTCCGCGCGGCGGATATGCGATGGCACAGGTGGTCGATGAGCTGGTCGAAGAACTCACGTTGCTCAACGAGCAGCAGAACAAATACGGATTCCGCCGGTGAGCAGGAGTCTCTCTTGTAAGAAACAATTTTATCTCTAAAGCAAGACTTTTTAAACATCATCATGGATTCAGAAGTTGAAAAGAAACCGGAGATTAAAATCTATATCGCCGGCAAGCAACATATCCACTATGTCCAGGAGATTCTGGACGTCATTGAAGAATCCTCGAAAGCTCGCGGCACGGGCATTGCCCGCCGGTCGCCCGACTATGTGGCTCAGAAGATGCTGGAGGGCAAAGCCATCATCGCCCTCTGCGGCACGGATTTTGCCGGCTTCTGCTACATCGAGTCGTGGAGCAACAAACAGTTTGTCGTCAATTCCGGTCTGATTGTGAAGCCCAAATACAGGGGACTCGGTCTCGCCTCAAGAATCAAACGGTTCTCGTTCTGCTACTCCCGACGCATCTTCCCCGAAGCCAAACTCTTCGGCATCACATCGGGAGCCGCCGTCCTCAAAATCAACAACGAGCTGGGCTACCGTCCCGTCACATTCGAGGAACTCACCGACGACATGGCCTTCTGGCGCGGATGCCAGAGCTGCGTCAACTACGACGTCCTCACCCGTACGAACTTCAAGCGTTGCATCTGCACCGCCATGCTCTACGACCCCAAAGAACATCCCAACGAAAAACTCGACGATTTAGATAAAATTTAAGTTATGGCCAAAAAAGTAGTTGTCGCCTACAGTGGCGGCTTGGATACAAGTTATACGGTAATGTACCTCGCCAAAGAAAAGGGGTACGAAGTACACGCTGCCTGCGCCAATACGGGCGGATTCAGCGCCGAACAACTGAAGCAGAACGAGGAGAACGCCTACAAACTGGGCGCCACCAAATATGTGACGCTCGACGTCACGCAGGAATACTATGCCAAGAGTCTCAAATACATGATTTTCGGCAATGTGCTCCGCAATAACTGCTACCCCATCTCGGTTTCGAGCGAACGCATCTTCCAGGCGATAGCCATCGCACGCTATGCCCGCGAAATCGGAGCCGACGCCATCGCCCACGGTTCGACGGGCGCAGGCAACGACCAGATACGTTTCGACATGACCTTCCTCGTGATGGCTCCCGGTGTGGAAATCATCACGCTCACCCGCGACAAATCCCTTTCGCGCAAAGAGGAGGTCGATTACCTCAACGCCCACGGCTACTACGCAGACTTCACCAAGCTCAAGTATTCCTACAACGTGGGCATCTGGGGCACGTCCATCTGCGGCGGCGAATTGCTCGACCCCACGCAGGGTCTGCCCGAGGAAGCTTACCTCAAACATGTCACCGCCAAAGAACCCACAGCCGAACTCAAAATCAAATTCGAGAAGGGCGAGATAGTCGAGGTGAACGGCGTGCACTATGACGACAAGATTGCCGCTATCCAGAAGATAGAGGAAATCGGTGCCGCCTACGCCATCGGACGCGATTGCAACGTGGGTGACACCATCATCGGCATCAAGGGACGTGTGGGCTTCGAGGCCGCCGCCCCCAAACTCATCATCGAGGCCCATCGTCTGCTCGAGAAATCCACACTCTCCAAGTGGCAGCAGTACTGGAAGGACCAAGTGGCCAACTGGTACGGCATGTTCCTCCACGAGAGCCAGTATCTCGAACCCGTCATGCCCGACATCGAGGCAATGCTCACGTCCTCACAGCGCAATGTGAACGGCACAGCCATCCTCCAGCTCCGTCCCTACGGATTCCAGACCGTAGGCGTGGACAGCGACGACGACCTCACCAAGTCGAAGCTCGGCGAATACGGCGAGATGCAGCGCGGTTGGACCGCCGACGAGGCCAAAGGCTTCATCAAGGTGTCCTCCACCCCCCTGCGCGTTTATTATGGTACTCACCCCAATGAAGAAAGATAATCATGGAAAAGAAATTCTACCTTTCAAACACCGACAAGAAGTTGGCCGGTGTGTGCGGCGGCATCGCAGAGTATTTCGGCATTGACTCTCTGTTGGTGAGAGTGATATTCCTCATCCTGTTTTTCGGAATGGGAACGGGTCTTCTCGCCTACGTTTTGCTCTGGCTTCTCGCACCCAAAAAGAGTTGATTAAAAAGAGTTGGTTATGATTAAAGTCGGAATCATCGGCGGGGCAGGATACACGGCGGGCGAACTGCTGCGCATCCTTGTCAACCACCCCGAAGCGGAGATTGCGTTTGTCAACTCCCAGTCCAATGCGGGCAATCCCGTCTGGCAGGTCCACAGCGGCCTCATCGGAGACACCGACCTGGTGTTCACCGACCGGTTGCCCTTCCGGGATGTGGACGTGCTCTTCTTCTGCACGGCCCACGGCGACAGCCTCAAGTTCATGGAGGCCCACGGAAGCGAGATTCCCGAGAATTGCCGCATCGTCGATTTGGCCCAGGATTTCCGTTTGGCCGGAAGCCACGACTTCATCTACGGCCTCCCCGAGTTCCAGCGCCATCGCATCGCGGGTGCCTACCATGTGGCCAATCCCGGCTGCTTCGCCACCTGCATCCAGCTGGCCCTGCTTCCCGCCTTTGCCAACGGTCTCGTGTCGGACGATGTGCACATCAACGGCATCACAGGTTCCACAGGTGCCGGCGTGAAGCCCTCGGCCACAACCCACTTCTCGTGGAGAGCCAACAACATCTCCATCTACAAGACTTTCCGCCATCAGCATCTGCTCGAAATCGGAGAGACCGTCCACAAACTCGAGACCGACTACACGGGACGTCTCCTCTTTGTGCCCCAGCGCGGATGCTTCACACGCGGCATCTTCGTGACGGCCTACACCCGCTGTGACGCTCCCCTCGAGGAGGTGCAGGAGATTTACAGCAACTACTACTCCGACGCTGTCTTCACCCATGTCGTTGCGGCTTCGCCCGACATGAAACAAATCGTCGGCACCAACAAGGCGCTCGTCTGGGTCGATAAGTTCGAAGACCAACTTCTCATGGTTTCCACCATCGACAACCTGCTCAAGGGTGCTGCCGGACAAGCCGTCCAGAACATGAACCTCATGTTCGGTCTGCCCGAAGATACCGGCCTCCGCCTCAAACCCATTGGATTCTGATTTTGACAATGAAACTTTTCGACGTATATCCTCTTTTCGACATCACGGTGGAGCGTGGTCAAGGCACACGCGTGTTCGACCAAAAGGGCACCGAATATCTCGACTTCTACGGAGGTCATGCCGTCATTTCCATCGGCCATTCCCACCCGCGTTACCTTCAGGCCATGCAGGAGCAGGCCTCGAAGCTCGTTTTCTACAGCAACTCCGTCAAGAATCCCCTGCAGGTGCGTCTGGCCGAGAAACTGGGCAAAGTTTCCGGCTACGACGACTATCAGCTCTTCCTGATTAACTCGGGAGCCGAGGCCAACGAGAACGCCCTCAAACTGGCGTCCTTCGCCACAGGCAAGAAGAAAGTGATAGCTTTCTCGCACGCCTTCCACGGACGCACTTCGGGGGCTGTGCGTGTCACCGACAATCCCAAGATTCAGGCTCCTTTCAACCTCTCGACACCCGTCGCTTTCCTCCCCCTCAACGACATTGAGGCCGTTAGGCGCGAACTCGCCGGCGGCGATGTGGCTGCCGTCATCATCGAGGGCATTTCGGGCGTGGGTGGCATCCATATTCCCGAGACCAAGTTCATGCAGCAGCTGCAGGATGAAACCCGCAAAGCCGGCGCAAAACTCATCCTCGACGAGATTCAGTCGGGCTACGGACGCAGCGGCAAGTTCTTTGCCCATCAGCACTACGGCATCCGCCCCGACCTCATCACCGTCGCCAAAGGCATCGCCAACGGATACCCCTTCGCCGGAGTGCTCATCTCGCCCGATTTCCAGCCCGTCTATGGACAGTTGGGAACCACCTTCGGGGGCAATCACCTGGGCTGCGCTCTCGCCTGCACCGTGCTCGATGTCATCAGCGACGAACACCTCGTGGAGAATGCCGCCCGTCTGGGTGACTATCTCATGGAGGGACTTCGCAACATGAAGATTCCCGGGCTCAAAGAACTGCGCGGACGAGGACTCATGATAGGCATCGAGTTCGAGGGTTCGATGAAGGAAATCCGCCAGCGGCTGCTCTACGAACAGCATGTCTTCACCGGCGCTGCCGGCACATCGACACTGAGGCTCCTTCCCCCGCTCTGCCTCTCGCAAGCCGACTGCGACCTCTTCCTCGACCGTTTCGACAAGGCCTTGCACTCATAAGCAGGGCCTTGTTGGTTCACTTATTTGGTCTAAAGTCTAAGGTCTAAGGTCTAAGGTCGGTTCTCGGTTAACGGTCTAAGGTCTAAGGTCGGTTAACGGTCTAAGGTCTAAGGTCTAAGGTCTAAGGTCGGTTC
>CALBPV010000108.1 GCA_937899265.1 uncultured Bacteroidales bacterium | reverse complement strand
CAAGATGGTGGGGTTGGGCTTAGGTGCCGTGAACGACCGTCTGTCCAAAGAACTCGACACAACGTTGAAGAAATATATTCTCACGATACGCCTTCAGAAAGCGGCTCAACTGCTGGAGGCACAATATTCGATGCTGGAAGTGATGTATTTTGTGGGGATTCGCGACAAAGACGAATTTTTTCACGAATTTGTAGGTGCCTACGGCATCACACCGCAGGCATACGCCGAGAAACATTAAGCCGGCAATCCGGTCAGTCGATGACAAACAACTGTCTGCCGGCAATCCGGAATCTCACATTTCTGCCCGCAAACTCCATTCCGTAGATGCGTTCCGAATCGTCCTGATAGCGCGGACGCGGGTCTTGGGAAAGGATTTTGCGCAGTGCCGACAGCTGCTCGGGTTCCCACAACCGTTGGAAATCGTCCGACATAACGACTTCCAACGGTTTTTCTGTGCTGGTTTGCCGGGTGAATCCCCCTTTGGCCTCGGGATAACACTCGGAGAACGGCAGATAGGGCTTGATGTCAAGAATCGGGGTGCCGTCCACCATATCGGCACCGCGTACGAAGATGACCGGTCCTTCGTCCGTTTCCGGTTCCACATGGTCGAGCCTGACACATGAGAGTCCGATGGGATTGGGACGAAACGGCGAGCGTGTGGCCCAAACTCCCATTCGCACATTGCCGCCCAGACGTGGCGGACGGACAGTGGGCGAGAAAGTGTCACTTGCAGGACTCTCCGAAAAGAGCCAGATGAGCCACAGATGGGAGAAATCGTCCAGACCGCGCAATGCCTCCCGACTGCGGTAGGCGTGCTCAAACACAATCTTGCCGACAAGTTCATCGACGAGACCCGATTGTCGGGGTACTCCGAATTTGGACGGGAAGTCGGTGCGGATGGTTGCTATAATCTTGAAGGAAGGATTCATAATCGCAGGAGGTTCAGAGAGGGTCGGCATCATAATAGAAAACAGTGCGGGCAAAGTCGGCTTTCTTCTGCTGCATTTCCTGCTGTACGGCGAGGAGATACTTTCTCGTCAGTTTGGGAGAGGCCGTGCGCTCCATCTTGAGCAGGATGCGGTAGATGAACATATTTCTGACGCGAGCCACGGGCGGAGTGTCGGGGCCGAGGACACGTTCTCCGAAGACATGTCGCAGGGTGTCGGCATATTCCCGGGCCAAACGTTGAAGCTGGTCTTCATAACGCCCCTTCATATATATAATAATGAGTCGGGTGAAGGGCGGATATCCGTGAAGGCGACGGTCCTCCAACTGGGTACGTGCCATATTCTCGTAGTCGTGGCTGATGACCTGACGCAAAAGGGGGGAGGAGGGATTGGAGCATTGAATCAGTACTTTGCCTTCTTGCCCCACGCGACGACCGGCTCGTCCGGCCACCTGTTCCATGAGCTGGAATGCACGTTCTTCGGAGCGGAAATCGGGAAAGTTCATCAGCGAGTCGGCATTCATGATGCCCACCGTGTCCACGCCGCTGAAATCCAACCCTTTGCTGACCATTTGGGTACCTATCAGCACATTGGCCCGTTGGGTCTCGAACTCGTCGAGAATCTTTTCATAACTCTTTCGTCCTGTGGTCACATCGGTATCCATCCGGGTGGTCCTGGCCATCGGGATGGCTTCGCGCAACTCCTCTTCGATACGTTCGGTACCATAGCCTTGCTGTTGGAGTTTGAGGTTGCCGCAGATGGGACATTTGGCAGGCCAGGGCATCGAGTATCCGCAATAATGACATTCCAGGAGACGGCGGACACGGTGATAGGTGAGGGTTACGGCACAACGCGGACACTGAGGCAACCATCCGCACTCCGGACATTCCACCACGGGCGCAAAGCCGCGTCGGTTTTGGAAGAGGATAACCTGTCGGTTGGCAGTCAGCGAGGTTTTGATTTCGTCGAGCATCTCCTGAGTGTAGGGACCCCGCAGTTTGTTGTTTTTGCGGGCTTCCGTCAACGAGATGAGCCGCATCGACGGCAGGCCCACTCCGGCATGCCGTTCTGAGAGCTTGATGTAGCCGTATTTGTTCTCGAGAGCCAGATAGTAACTCTCAAGACAGGGCGTTGCACTGCCCAAAAGCACTTTGGCTCCGTGGAGCCGGGCCAACATGATGGCAGCGTCTCGTCCGTTGTAGCGGGGTGCGGGATCCTGTTGTTTGTAGGACGGCTCGTGTTCTTCATCGACAATGACCAACCCCAACTGACGGAAGGGGAGGAAGATGGAACTGCGCACCCCGAGGATGAGATCCACTTCGGGTTCGTTGTGGAGAATGCGCTGCCAGGTTTCGACACGTTCGCTGTCAGAGAACTTGGAGTGATAGACCGTCATCCGTTTGCCGAACACTTTGCGCAGACGCAGGCACAATTGGGTGGTGAGTGCGATTTCGGGTACCATCATCAGCACCTGTTGTCCGCGTGAAATCACATCGGATGCCAGATGCATGTAAATCTCCGTTTTGCCCGAAGATGTCACGCCGTGGAGCAGACTCACGTCCTTGTCTCGGAATGAGGTGCAGATTTGGCGGTAGGCCACATTCTGGATTTCGGTCAACATGGCGACCGGGATGACGGGTTGGAGGGCAGCCGATTCTCCGATTTCCATTCGGGGGATTTTGATGCTCCCGGTTTCGAAGATACCCTTCCTGACCAACGCCTTCACAACGGTAGAGTCGCAGTCGGCGGCATGTTGCAGGTCCACCTGAGGCACGATGTTGGGCTGAGTTTTCTGGAGGATGCGGCTCATGTCCAGCCATTTCATGAAGAGATCCTGCTGTTTCTTGCTCCTTTGGAGGATGGCAAAGACAGCGTTCAACTGCTGCGATGTGAGTTTCCCTTCGGGAGAGAGCATCTTGGGATTTATCATCACGCAAGAGCGGACTTTGGGCTTGTATTTGTGTTCCAGGTCCTCATCGACCCAGACGGCTTCTTTCTGCATCAGCCTTTTGAGGATGGGGAGAATGTTGCTTTTGCCGGTGAATTTTTCGATGCTGCCGATGCGGATGGGTTTGTCGCCCAACAACGCGAGCACTTCCAACTCGGCCTCGGTGAGTTTTTGGTTCGGATCTTCCTCGAAGTCTTTGTTTCGCCCCACGACGGTCTCGCTTTCAAGTTTCAGACCTGAGGGCAGAGCGGCCTTCATCACGTCACCTACGGCGCAAAGGTAATAATCGGCCATCCATTCCCACAGTTTCACCTGCCGTTCGCAGACGATGGGCTCGGGTTCCTCAATGGAGGTGACCTCTTTGATTTCGAAGCCTTTGGGAGCCTGGTCGGTGAGTCGGGAGATGATGCCCGTATAGTAATGCCTCTGTCCGAACTGAACCACAACACGCATGCCGGGTTTCGCCACCGGCTGCTGGTCGGCAGTGAGCCGGTAGGTGAAAGTTCCCGGAAGGGGGAGGGGGAGTATAATCTCGGCAAATTCCATGCTGCGAAGATAGAGAAAAAAAACGAAACAACGCTCTATTTTGACATTAAAAAATGACAAACCACCCAACAAGTCTTCTTTTTTTCGGAAAGAGCAACAAAAATTTTAAAAAACTGACGCTTATGTCAAAAGTTTTTACTACCTTTGCACGCGTATTTTTAAATTAAAATTCATTTTCATCGTGGAAACGAAGTATATATTTGTCACAGGTGGCGTGGTTTCTTCCCTTGGGAAAGGAATCATTGCCGCATCGTTGGCACGTCTCCTTTTGGCCCGAGGCTATCGTGTGGCCAATCAGAAATTGGATCCTTATATCAATGTCGATCCGGGTACGCTCAATCCTTATGAACACGGAGAATGCTATGTCACCATCGACGGTCACGAATGCGACTTGGACTTGGGACACTACGAGCGATTCACAGACCAGCGCACGACCCGCGCCAACAACATCACGACGGGACGTGTCTATCAGAGTGTCATCAACAAAGAACGTCACGGCGACTATCTGGGCAAGACGGTTCAGATTG
>CALBPV010000107.1 GCA_937899265.1 uncultured Bacteroidales bacterium | reverse complement strand
TGTGTAATCTCTAACTTAAAAGTATGCCACACATTCTAATCTAAAAGTGTACCACCAAGCAATGGAAAAAAGAGTGTTTCGTAAGTGAAGTTAGGTGTCGATATTGAAATTATCTGTGACAGGGGACGTGTGACAGGGGACGTGTTCCTGTCACGATGGTTCCCCATATCCTTATTTTCTTACTCATTTCTTATATTTCTTGCTGAACAGGTCGGAGTGTGTTCCCGTGTTGAGCATGATGCAACGTGCCATGTCCTTGTCGAAGGCCTTGGTTGTCTTGATTGTGTATGCCATCAGAGTCCGAATTTCTTGAAATAGTCATCTACAGAGGCATGTGTCGTCACGCGTCCCTCTTTGAGGTCGCGCAGCGAAAGTTCGTAGGCTGAATAGAGTCTGCGGCGTGGAACGGTGATTTTCCCCACGCCTTTGACCATGCTGATGGCCTTCTTGATGTCCTTCAGCATCGACATGTCCTCGATGCTGACCAGTATCTGTCCCTCTGCGGGCGCCGTTGCAACGTTTGCCATAATCGTTTTATTTTAGTTACATTCTATAATCAAGAATTTGAGAATTATCCAATTTTCGCGGCAAAGATACACAATATTTCCGTATTCTCCAAATTTTCCGCCAGAAAATTAGTGTATCAGAACGTTTTCTTGAAATTTTTTACACATCCGGAATCACGGGCGGAGGCGGAGGATACGGATTCCGATGCACTTGTCCAGATTGCGGACGTAGAGGGCCAGGGATGGAGCTTCAACGACTTCGCCGGCCTTGGAGGAGGCATGGATGACTCCAATGTTGCCGTCGGAGGCGACAGAGAGGAATCCGACATGGCTGCAATCGAGGCCGGGGACGGAGCTTTCGAAGCATACGATGTCGCCGTCCCGAACGGGGAATGCAGGGGAGACGGTGGCGGGAATCTTAGCCACAGGGATATATGAGGCCGTGCCGGAACAGTCGGCTTCCTGCTGCCGGAGGGCATCGAGGAGTTTGGGGTCGGAGAGGCGGGGATAGAGGTTGGGATGCCGGGACATGAAGTTGAGAGAGACGCGGCGGGTGCGGGCTCCGGACAGAGAGGGGGTGAGTTCGGAGAGGAGCCCCTGTGCCGCATTGTCGGCTATCCAAGCGGAGGTGTAGTGTTTGCGGGTGTCGTAGTCTCCGCGTTTTCCTCCGAAGAAACGCAGACATTCGAGGAAGCGGTCATAGACAGAATCGTTCTCCTGCACGCCTTCACGCGAAAGGATTGCAGCGCTCACATATTCGACGAATGTGACGCAATCGAGGGAGGAAAAAGATTTGACGAGGGGTTCCTTGAGTATCATTCGGACTTTGGTGCTCTGGGTTGCGGTGCGTTCTTCGCGAGGCTCCTTTTCGAGTGTTTTGGCCACATAGCGAGAATGGTATTTGCCGGAGGGGAGGAAGGGAGCCAATGCCTCGCGGAAGGGGATGTCCTGCACGCGGGGCATCCAGAGGTTTTCAGCTTGGGAAAAGACGTTCCGGAGGGTAACTTTGGCTGCCTCGTCATCGCTCATTTCGTGAGCCCAGGCGACACGTTGGGCGCGGGAAGCCGAGGGACCTGTGCATTTGTATTCATAATAGCGAGACGTCTTTTCGCGTTCGGGGTCATTCCAGTTGTGCCACCCCAGGGGAGAGATGCCTTCGCCGAGGTGACATTCTTTCATCAGCACGTAGGCCCAGTTTCTCCAGGGACGTCCGAGAAATTCGCCTTTGACGGAGGGGTCGCAGGAGAAGCGGCAGCGGTTGAAGACATAGCCATAGGGATGGTCGGCGGGGGTGGAGGCAGCGGTGAAATAGCCCTGCGCCAGCGCGTGGATGTCGCACTGCTCGAACCAGGCGGTTGCGGGGCCGAAGATAAAATCGACGGTACCCTCGATATAGCAGTGCCAGAAGAGCTGCCGGGAGAGGGGGTTCCCATTGAAGACGGTGTCCTGGAAGCCGAGGAGACGGCAGTTACGGAAGACGGCGCGGTCTCCCTCGATGTGGACAGCTACGGCCTGTGCGACGCCTGCCGGATTTTTATGGTCTTTGTACCAAAGGGGATTCCAATGGGTCATGGCATCGTTGACGACGGTGAGGTTCTCGCATTGGAAGCCGGGGCCGCTGACGAGCAGGGTGTAGCTGCGGAAGGTGCCGATTTTGCGGTTGCGGGGTTTTCCGGCATCGTCAAATTCGGACATAAGGGTGTCGATTACATTCCCGTGGTCGTGCCAGATGAGAATGGTGCTGTCACGGTCCTCACCGATGAGAGCTACATTCTCCTTGTAGGAAGGGATGATGAGTTTCTCCTCATAAACGCCCTTGCGGACGAGAATGCGTTGACGTCCTTCGGGTTTGTAGTCACGAACGGCGAGGACGGCATCCTGAATGCGGGTGAAATCGCCGGAACCGTCTTTGGCGACGATGAAATCATAGACTTGGGCCCAGGTCTGAGCGCTACAGAAAAGAGCCAGGGAAAAAAGCAAGAATTTTTTCATTTTAATAACGGGGAAAGAAAGTAAAAAAAACTAGAGTTTTTTTATTATAATAACGGGGGAAACGGGGATACGGAGGTTCAAAAAACTAGAGTTTTTTTATTATAATAACGGGGGATACGGGGATATGGAGGTTCAAAAAACTAGAGTTTTTTTATTATAATAACGGGGGATGCGGGGAACGGAGGTTCGGAATAAATCAAGAGGGGATGACGGGGCCGGAGGATGAGGGTTGAATGGTTTGGCCGAGAACGGTGTCGCGGCAGGTGTTGACCCAATCGGGGACGTAGGGATGGGAGACGCGGACGTAGTTCTCGGTGAAGCCGTGCATGGGCTTTCCCGGGGCGGGCTGTTCCCAGAGGACGCGATGGGGGGTGCCGCACTGGGAGGCGTAGAAAGAGTGCAGTTTTTCTTCACTGAGAGCCACGAGGCGGGCAGTACGCTCGTGGCGTTCAGGCACGGGCACGACGGGCTTAATCTCGAGGGCTCGGGTGTTGGAGCGTTCGCTGTAGGTGAAGGGGTGGAGCTGTGAGACGGGGAGGCTGCGAAGAAAATCCATACTTTTCTCAAAGAGGTCGGGTGTCTCGCCTCTCATTCCGGCCATGACATCCACACCGATGAAGGCATGGGGGATGAGGGTGCGGATGAGTTCTATTTTCCGACGGAACAAGGCGGTGTCATATCGCCGGCGCATGAGGTGCAGCACCTCGTCACTGCCCGCCTGAAGGGGGATGTGGAAATGAGGAGCGAAGCGCTTGCTCTCAGCGGCTACCCAATGGAGCAGTTCGTCGGTGAGGAGGTTCGGTTCACAGGATGAAATACGATACCGTTCGATGCCGTCCACACAATCCAGTGCCTTGCAAAGGTCAAAGAATGTCTCACCTGTGGAGCGTCCGAAATCGCCGATATTGACACCGGTGAGCACAATTTCCTTGCCACCTGCGCGGGCTACCTCTTGGGCCATATCGACGAGAGCGTTGATGTCGGGATTTCGCGATTTGCCTCTTGCGAGGGGGATGGTACAGTAGGAGCAGAAATAGTCGCATCCGTCCTGTACCTTGAGGAAGTGGCGGGTACGGTCGTCGGCAGAAACGGAGCCGTGGAAAGTATGGATTTCTTTGTATGGAGTGGTGAGCACTTCGGCCTGCGGTTTCTTCTCGAGCGAGCCGAGCACAGCGACCAGATTCTCCCCTTTGTATTCCTGTCCGACTACGACATCGACACCGGGGATGCCGGTAATTTCGTGAGGTTCAATCTGGGCGTAGCATCCCGTGACCACCACGTATGCTTGGGGATTCTCGCGAATAAGTTTGCGTATCTGCTGTCGGCATTTGGCGGTGGCCTGTTCTGTTACGGCACAAGTATTGACAATGACGAGGTCGGCTTTGTCACCTTTTGGGGTGCGTTCGAAACCCAACTGACGCAGTCTCCAGGCGAGGGTGGAAGACTCGGCGAAATTGAGTTTGCACCCCAAAGTATAATAGCTGACACTCATACGCTCGTAGTTCATGAAAGTTCGGAGGTTGAAGAGGTTTTTAAAAAACTATAGTTTTTTATTTAATAACGGGGGAAACGGGGAAGAAATTCAAAAAAAAACTAGAGTTTTTTTATTATAATAACGGGGGATGCGGGGAACGAAGGTTCAAAAAAACTAGAGTTTTTTATTTTAATAACGGGGGCACGGGAACGGAGGTTCAAAGTTGAAAGTTGAAAGTGGGTTCGACGAAAAGATGCTGTCCTGCGAAACCTTCGAGGTCGGTGAGCCGGATACCGTCCACGACATGCAGCAGATGGATTTGGGACTCGTCCCGGGTCTCGTGGACGGGAAAAGGAACATAATCTCCGACATGTGGAGCAATCAGCAGCCAATAGTCGTTGGCTGCGGTTTGAGGTTTGAGAGGCAAGGAGACGGGAATCCGATTGCGACTTTCGTCAATCCAGGCAGAGAATCCGCCCTTAAGGCGATATTTCTGTCCGATACGTTCGACGATGGATTTTTGCAACACTTGGGGGAGATATCCGTCGGCCATCCGTTGACTGAGGTAATTATCGACATGGGAAGTCAGCAAGTTACGGACGAGAGAGAGCAGAGTGTCGTTGTTGTTCCCTTGGATAATGTGGATCCAAGCAGGGCGGAGAATTTGCCGGTAGGTTTCGAGCATATTCTCAGCATCGTCGTCGATGGCTTTGGCAGCAGTTTCGGTGTCTTCGAGAGAAAAGACATTGTACTCATCGGAAATCGGACGGATTTCACTGAGAGTTTGCTGCACACTGGCCAAGGCGTCGGCAAATCGCAGCCTCATTGCCTCGAGGGGGTCCACGAGAGAAGAGACCTGGGGAATGAGTTCGTTGAGCAACTTGATTGCAAAATCGTAACCGGGGAGCCAAGTGCGTTGAATCTGATAATCATGGAGAGCATCGTAATACATATTCAACGTACGCATTTCCCTACCGCTGAAACGGGCGAAGAAGCCGCGTTCGCTCCAACGGTTCTCCAGCTCGTGGATATGGCGTTTGATGACGGGAATTTTGGCAGCCGCCCGGTCCCGTTCTGTCTGCATGGCGAGCACCTTCTGCTGGAGGACATTTGTGATGGCCCGGACGATGTTTTTGAGAGTGTAGGGGGTATAGGGATGTTCTGAGACTATTCGATTCAATTCTCCTCGGATGATTTCCATCAATGCACCGGAATAGGCATCCGTCTTTTTCATCTGCAATGAGAAGAAGAAGTCGGTGCCCAATCCTCGGAACTTTCCCTGGTAAAGCAATTCTGCGCGTTTCTGAATTTTGTTGAACCAATCGTCACGCGGGATTTCGTTCAATTCTTCGGAGGGCATGCGGAGCTCTTGGTTCCAATACTGTTCGGTAGGGGTCCAGTGGTAGCTATCGTCATTGCCCAGGTCGAGGAAAGAATCTTCCTGCAAGCATATACGAGTGTGGGCCAAGGGAATGAGGGAGAGTATGCGCTGAGCTTCGGCGTTGACCGTCTCCATGGGCGTGGGATTTACCTCCGGCAAATATCTGCGCAAAACCGAGGAGAGGTAACACTGGTGGAGCCATGCTCTGGTTTCAGCTTCGGGATAAGCTGCTCCGACGGCATTGAAGGAGCCGAAGACAGGGAGGAACGGATTGGACGGAGAGGGAGTCAGCGTGTCTTGCGACTTGGACCGTTTGACATTTATGCCGTCCTCAATTCGAGACAAGCCGTAGAGATAACGTGCGAGGGAGGCATAGGTTTCATCGTGGAAGACAAAAACCGTACGGATGAAATTGCAGTCCGGGAAGTCTGCCATGACATTGTTGAATGTGCCGAGATTCCGGAGCAGAATGCGACTTCGGGAAGCGGAACACTCGGAAAGATTCTTCGTGAGCACATAGCAAAAGACGGGGTAGGCATGGGTTTCGTCGATAGGAAAATTCTTGCGTATCTTCCGTGCCAGAGCAATGATTTCGTCGCAGTCTCCCTCGTTGACAAGAGGTTTGGAAATATGGAAGGAAAGGTCTTCGTCAAGATTCTTGCCCAGGAGTTCATGCACATCGTGGAGCAACCTTCGCTCATCGACCGTATGGTTTTCGAAGAGCAGGGCTGCACGCCGTCCCGTCAGAGACTCTGTTGCGAAATAACGATAGACGGGGTTGTCGAGTCTGGAATCGTTGTAGTTGAGAAAGATGATAACGTGCTTCATTTCCGGGACATCATTTCGAGGTAGCACTTGCGACAAAGGGGTTCGTACTCGTGCATTTCACCCAAAAGAATCAACTTGTCGCCCGTAGCCGTACGATAGGAGTAATTGGCGAGGTTACCGCAACGGACACAGATGGCTCGAGTTTTATAAACATCATCGGCAATCGCCAGGAGCTGAGGCATAGGCCCGAAGGGATGCCCCAGATAGTCCATGTCAAGTCCGGCGATGACGACTCGACGTCCCTGATTGGCAAGCTGATTGCAGACATCGGTCAATCCCTCGTCGAAGAATTGAGCTTCATCGACAGCAATTACGTCGGCATCACCAGCCAGAAGCAGGATGGACGAAGAATTCTCCACGGGAGTTGAACGGAGTGCAGTACGGTCGTGGGAAACGACATCGGTGTTGCTGTAACGCACATCGACGGAGGGTTTGAAAAGTTCTATTTTCTGGCGGGCAATGGCAGCTCTCTTGAGACGTCTGATGAGTTCTTCGGTCTTGCCGGAGAACATGGAGCCGCAAATGACCTCTATACTTCCTGTTTTATCCATTATGAGTCGTGGATTGCATTTATTACATTAATAATATAGTCACCGACCTTCTCACATTCGCTGATAAGATCCATGTAGTAGGTGCGCTGCTGATAGTTTTGGTCGTCAATGGTTTGTTCCTCGAAGATGCTGTTGCGTATCTGGGAACGGAAGTTGTTGATTTCGTCTTCATTGTTGTTGGCAATGTCGAGCGAGTGACGAGAGCGGTCATCGTTGGAAACCACCTTGAGCATGTGGACAAGAGCAGCATCGGTGAGAGAAATCATCTTGGTGAGGTCGATGTTCTGGGACTCGGTGAGAAGGACTCGTTGGTCGCTCTTGGCTTTGAGAGTGATGGCGATGTGGTAGATGGAATCGGCGATGCTTTCCAATTCATCGACCATCTTGAAGAGACGTCTGATTTCCAATTCACTCTCCTGTGAAAGTCCTTTTCCGGAGATTTGATTGAGGAAGTTGGCAATCTGCATTTCAGCTTCGTCGCTCTTGTTTTCGAGACTTTTGACTTTTTCGAAGAGTTCCATCTGTCGTTCCGACCCCAAAGGCTCATTCAACATGGAACGGATGTGTCCGAACATTTTGTATGTCTCTTCGGCATAGTGGGAGATTTCCTTCTTGGCCGGCAAAATACTCAACTCACCGGTAGCAGCAATACCGCTTTTGGTGATGAATTTGAGCGTGAAGGACTCGTCTTGGGATTTTTTGTCGGGCATGAGTTTGGATACGATTTTGACGTAGATGCCGGTGAGCCAAATCATAATCGAGAGGTTGATGACAGCCATCAGGGTATGGAACATGGCGACGCCCATATCGGGAGAGAAGGAGCCGAATACCCATTCGGTGGCTTTCTTGACGATGTCACAATACGGATAGAAGACGGCCATGACCCAAATGGAACCGAAGACGTTGAAGAGCAAATGTCCCAAAGCTGCACGTTTGGCCATTGTATTGGCCGACAGTGCTGCCAACAGGGGAGTGATACATGTGCCGATGTGGGCTCCGACCACCATGGCACAGGCCAATTCGAATGGAATCCATTCTCGGGCCACCATAATCAACGCAATCGCAAAGGTGGCGCTGGAGGCCTGCACAACCATTGTGAGAATCATGCCAATGCAAGCGAAGAACACCACGCTGACGATTCCCATCTCGCTGTACTGTTGGAGGACTGCAAAAATTTCCGGACTGGATTTGAGATCGGGCACACTGTGGTTCAGGCTGTCGAGACCGAGGAAGAGCAGGGCAAAACCTACAATGAACTCACCCCAGGAGCGCCGTTTGTTGCTGGTGGAATTGAAGAACGGGATAGAGAGCGCAATGAGCGGGATAACGAGGGCAGCAATGTTGAACTTGAATCCGAAGAGGGCAATAATCCAAGTAGTGAGCGTCGTTCCTACGTTGGCACCGAAAATCACGGCCATACTCTGTTGGAGCGTAATCAAACCTGCATTGACGAACGACACGACCATCACAGTGGTAGCGGAAGAACTCTGTACGAGCACAGTGACGAGAATGCCTGTCAGGAGACCGGCAAAGCGATTGCTCGTCATTGCGGCCAAAACCTTTCGCAGGCTGTCGCCTGCAATCTTCTGAAGTCCCTCGGACATCAGCTTCATTCCGTAGAGGAAGAGGCCGACGGAACCTACAAGTGTAAGGAAATCAATCCAACCGTAGTTCATGTTTCGGAGTTTGTTATTTTGACGGTGCGAATATAGTCAGAATTTTTGACATAGCCAAGAAAGGAGCCTTTTTTTTGACAGAAAAAGTGAATTTTCATATCCTAAACGGCATGATTTTGAGAAAGGAGGCTGATTTTGTCTTTGTAAGTGCGTCCAATCGGAACCGTTTTGTCGCCACGAAGGGTGACTTCACGAGAGGTGAGCGCCGAGATGAATCTGACATTGACAATAAACGAACGGTGCACCCTGACAAATTCGGATGTAGGCAGTTGGTTTTCGAACGAAGAAAGCGTTGCGGCCACCAAAATCGGTTTTTGGTTGGGACGGACGAAGAGAACATAGTCTCCACGTGCTTCGAGACAAGACACATCGGACAAATCAACGGGGAGCGTGAGGCCTTCGCTCTTGAGAGTCAGGACATTCTTGGGATGGGCTTTGTCCAGCTCGCGGAGCCGGAGGTTTTCGCGAACGCGGTTGATGGCCATTTCCAAACGTTCGCGGGAATAGGGTTTGAGCAGATAATCTGTCACGTTGAGCGTCCATGAGGGCAGTGCATATTGTTCCCAGGCCGTTGTGATGATGATGGGTAGTTTGTAGGGGAGCCGTTGGAGGACATCAATTCCGGTCATCCCGGGCATCTGAA
>CALBPV010000106.1 GCA_937899265.1 uncultured Bacteroidales bacterium | reverse complement strand
TTCTGAATGAATGAGCTTGTCATTCTGAATGAATGAGCTTGTCATTCTGAACGAATGAGCTTGTCATTCTGAATGAATGAGCTTGTCATTCTGAATGAATGAGCTTGTCATTCTGAACGAATGAGCTTGTCATTCTGAATGAATGAGCTTGTCATTCTGAATGAATGAGCTTGTCATTCTGAACGAATGAGCTTGTCATTCTGAATGAATGAGCTTGTCATTCTGAATGAATGAGCTTGTCATTCTGAACGAAGTGAAGAATCTTTTTTGGTCAGCCTCTTGCTTAATAATATTCAAAAAATCGTTTGCGATATAATTTTTTATTGCTATCTTTGCATCGCGAACGATATAATTAATTAAAAAATAAAGACCATGAACTCACAGAAATCCCTCGCAAGACTTCAGTTTTACGTAACCAACCTCAGCGCACAATCCATGCAGCATCGCCTTGAGGGCAAGATTTTCGCTTCCCAAGGCTTCTCCAAGCTCGGCGACAAGTACAAGGAGCATGCAGAAGAAGAACTCGGCTGGGTGGACAAGATGATTGACAGGATACTGGACCTCGGCGGCACCCCCGCTCTTGAGCAGGGACCGGCCATGCCCGTGACGGCCGGCATCGTTGAACTCCTCAACATGGACAAGCAGATTTCCATCGCCGGAATCGACGTCCTCCGCAAGGACACCGTGGAGGCCGGCGATGACTACGCCACCTTCGACATCTTCAAGGCCTACCTTCTGGACGAGGAAGAGGATCTCAACTGGACTGTCCAGCAGCTGGACCTCATCGAGTGCATCGGCCTCCAGAACTGGCTCACACAGCAGGTATAAGCCATCCCCCCCAACGCGGTGCGGTCTTCTCCAGCCTCTATTTCTCTAAATCAATGGCTTACGAACAGTTAAAGCTGAACAATCAGGTGTGCTTCCGTCTCTACTCGGCGGCGCGCCTGATTGTCCGCAGCTACCAGCCCTTCCTCTCACGGATTGGGATAACCTACACCCAGTACCTCGTCCTCATGGTCCTCTGGGAGAAGGACAGGCAGACAGTCAGCGCCATCGGCGACAGGCTCCTTTTGGAAACCAACACCGTCACTCCCCTCATCAAAAGGATGGAATCGGAAGGCCTTCTCACCAGAGCCAGGGGCCAGGAAGACGGCCGCCAGCGGATTGTCGCCCTCACCCCCAAAGGCCGCGAGCTGGAAAAAGAAGCCGCCGAGATTCCGGGCTGCCTTATGGGCACCCTTCACGACTGCGAGCTCAGCGACGGCACCCTTGTCTCCGTCGTCCCCTACCTGGACGAAATCATCGCGAAACTCTCCGCCGCCCCCTCCGGCTCCTGAGTTCCCCCCTCTGGGTGCTGAGGAGTTTCCCCCTTAGGGTGCTGTGTATCCCCTCCGGGTGCTGGGTTTCCCCCTTCGGGCAAAAAAATTTGTCCTCTTCGGGAAAAAGCCTTACATTTGCACTCCCGTCCGGAGGCGTGGCCGAGTGGTCGATGGCGGCAGTCTTGAAAACTGTTGTACGGCAACGTACCGGGGGTTCGAATCCCTCCGCCTCCGCAAGGTTTTTCCTATGCTCCACTTGGTCAAGGATTTGAGGTAAAACTCAAGTCCTTGATTTTCTTTTAGTTGCGCCTGCAACCCTTTGACAGTCCGCAAGTTCCAAGGCGTTTTGTGTTCCGGTGGCGTTTCTGTTTTGGAATCAAAAAGAATCAAAAGATAGTAGCCAACTTGTAACCAACGTGTAACCGAATGATTCTATTCCGGTTACAAGGTTACTGGAAAAACGCTTCAAAAATGCCTTTTTCAAGCTGGGTTCGATTCACCGAGTGAACATATATTTCGGCCCTCTCACATACGTGGAAGGCCGATTTTAGAAAAAGGGTTACGGCAGAGTTACGAATTCTCCCGGTTGTCAAAGACCTATGCGATGCTCTTCATCTCTTCGGTTGCAAATATGGCATCTTAATCCGGGGATAGCAAGTTATTTCTGCACTATCTGCAAGGACTCAGAACTCCCCGGCTATGAGCAAAAACGAACGTCTGCGGGGTTCTGGAAGTCGTTGAGCAAGCGCGATAGCGTCTTCATGCTCTCCTCTTTGCCAGAGCACATTGCACATCCCGATGATATGTTTTTCGGCAGATGGCACCCACTCCCCGGAGAGATATCTCCGAGAGTGCTCCGTTCCGAATGCGGTGATCAGTTCACCTCTGGAGGGACTGATATCCTCGATCCTGTTAAGACAGCTTATATCCATCTTAATCCTCATATAATTCTGGAAGACTCGGAGGTGTTTCCACCCTGAAAAGGCTCTCTTGTTTCAGGAACACGATGTGATATGACCACCCATCAAGCTGGCCATGCCTTGATCCTCCGGGAAGGAAATCTTCATCAGGCTCTAATTCAATCACCTCCCCTGTGCGAAGCGTCCGATCTAAGGCTTTGCACATAGTATCCTCCGGAATTGGGAGGTCATAACCAAAAGAATTAACCCCCCGCTTGATACGGTAGAAATAGTCTTCATATAGCGGGCATCCTAACTGCCCCTCCCAATCGCCGTTCTTGATCCACTCCAGAAGTTCCCGACCTGTCTTAAACAGGCCGAGAATTTCGTTGTAGTTCATGTAGTCATATTTGCTCATTTCTGTCGAGTCCAGTGTTGGCAGCAATACTTTTGGTCCCAGCGCTCCTTTTCCGGAGAGCCGAAAGAATCGTATTCGCTGATGATGCAGCCGGTATAAAGGTCACCGGCAATCTCCTCGATGACGGGCAGGAGTTCCAGATAATCGGTGTAATGTGCAGGAATGGCGCTGCGGCCCAGAAGGGCTCCCATAATGTTG
>CALBPV010000105.1 GCA_937899265.1 uncultured Bacteroidales bacterium | reverse complement strand
TGGCATTCCCCGGCACTTTGCAACAAGTGCGCCCGACGGTCATCAACTATCTGCTTGGGGTGGTGATGTTCGGCATGGGACTGACGCTGAACCTCCATGACTTCAAAATAGTGTTCAGTCGTCCGAAAGATGTCATCATCGGTTGTCTGGCACAATTCACGGTGATGCCACTGCTTGCATGGGGCTTGGTTCGACTGTTCCAACTCGACGAGGCATTGGCTCTGGGCGTAGTGTTGGTAGGCTGTTGTCCCGGAGGGACGGCCTCCAATGTGATTACTTATCTGTCGAAAGGCGACTTGGCGCTCTCTGTGGGTATGACGGGTGTCTCGACTCTGCTGGCTCCGTTCCTGACCCCTTTGCTGACCTGGGCCTTGGCGGGCAAAAGCGTCGATGTGGATGTGATGAACATGTTCCTGAGCATTCTTTGGGTGGTCATATTGCCCATCGTTTTGGGCTTGACGGTGAAGTGGCTTTGGCCCAAGTTCACCGAGCAGGCTACCGACTGGCTGCCTGCCGTCTCCTCGATATCCATTGCCCTGATAGTTGCCATCGTTATCTCGGCCAATGCCGACAAACTGTTGGCCGGAGGTTTGCTCATTGTTGTTGTGGTAATGCTCCACAACCTCTGCGGACTGGGGATGGGCTATCTGATTGGACAGCTGCTCGGACTGTCGGAGCCGAAGAAACGTGCCATCTCCATCGAGGTGGGTATGCAGAACTCCGGCTTGGCAAGCAGTCTGGCTACCATTCACTTTGCCGCCTATCCGCTGGCCACCATTCCCGGAGCTGTCTTCAGTGTATGGCACAATCTGTCCGGCGCTGCCGTCGCTTATTTTTATCGGAAACAAAGGTCCTAAAGGACGGTCAGCCTCTCCCCAGCCCTCCCGTAGAGGGAAGGGAGGAGGACGGTCAAACAACATCATCCCTCTCTCTGTCTCTTGGAGCCGTCGCAGATTTTGGATTGGTTAGTATTTGATTCGGAAATAGTCGAGTGCGGCCTTATATTGGTCTTGTACCGTCAGGCAGGTGTCGGTCAGGTAGCCATCGATGTGTCCCCATTCGCGAAGTCCCCTGTAGTAGAACATTTTCAGCTCGTCGGTGATGATAAATGGAACGATGCCGCTACGCAAGCATTCTTTGAACATAATGAGGCGCCCCACACGGCCATTGCCGTCCTGGAACGGGTGAATCTTTTCGAAACGGACATGCAGGTCGAGAATATCTTCCAGCGTGTGTTGCGGCTTTCCGTTATACCATTCCAGAAGCCTCTGCATACTGTCATGCACCCGTTCAGGAACACACGTTAGTTCTCCGCCCACTTCGTTGGGCAGACGCTTGTAGTCGCCAACGGCAAACCAATCCTTACGGCTGTCCGAAGTGCCGGCTTTCAAAATACCATGCAGCGTTTTTATCAGTTCTTCCGTAAGCGAATCCTCGGCCTTGTCAATCATCAGGTCGATACAGCGGAAATGGTTCACCGTCTCTACGATATCATCCACGTTCACCGCTTGGTCGGCAGTCACACCGACGGTGTTCGTCTCATAGATAAATCGCGTCTGATCGTGTGTCAGCCGGCTACCCTCGATATGGTTCGAGTTATAGGTCAGGTCTATCTGAGTCTTGTGATAGATACCGCCCTTCATCTTCATCGCCTTCTGCTCACGTAGTATATCAAGCAGGGACTGTTTATTTGGGTCGTTATTCATCTTGATTGCTTATTGCGATTTAATGCGGTTGACTCCGCCTAACGTGGTGCAAAGATACACTTTTTTTTCGGAATCGCCAAATCTTGAGTCCAAAATCTGATATTTTATGCCCATTCGCGCTCTTTTCCGGACATTATTTGGTTTATTGAAACTCTTATCGCAGGACGATGACACCCAAACGGGTCGCTGAATCCCCCATCAGAATCGGATGGGTCCGTAAACGGACTTCCCTGTCATTATACGAATCGTATGAGCCAAAAACTCTTAGAACCCGCCATCGATTATCGATGGACCCGCAAAAAGTTTTCCGAGCCTCTATCGTCGGACGATGGACCCGCAAAAGATTTCTCGGCCTCCTATCGTTTCAGTTTGACATCGATGGCTGTACGCACTTGTGCGGTGAGGGAATCATAGGTGTCTGACGGTCCGGGGAGGAGGGGCGGAAGGAATTCGACCACAATCTTCTTCGGCAAGGGCCATTTGCGTCCTCGGGGCATGGCTTCGAAAGCGCCGTTGATAACAACGGGCACCACGGGTACATGGAATTCGACGGCAAGGATGGCGAACATTTTGCGGAAGTCACCCAAACTTCCGTCGGAGGTACGGGTGCCTTCGGGGAAGATAATGAGGTTGCGTCCTTGTCGCAGCACATTACTGAGCACATTTACAGAGTGAGCCAGATTGTTCTGTTCGAGCACCACGACGTTGTGGTGAGTGGCAAGCCACCGGCGGAAGGGGGTGTTGACGTGCTGTTCTTTGGCGAAGAAATAGGTGCGTCGTATCTGTTCCAAGGGGACATACGACATGACACAGAGACCGTCCAAGTAGCTTTGGTGGTTGGATGCCAGGATAAAAGGACCTTTCTCGGGAATGTTGCGAGTACCCTTGGCAGCCAAGCGGAAATGCAGTTTGAAGAGCGTTTTGAACGAATGCACAATCCACGGGCCGGTGGGCCAGGTGCCCGGCAGGATGACATCGGCTTTCTCCTCGCGCAGGATTTTGCCCCAATCAACGTCAGACTGTTCAATCCCCCTTTTTCCGGAGGAGACGAACTCGGCGAGTTCGGCCACATTGCTGAACCGGGATATCTGTTCGACCGACATATTGAGGCCGAAGGTGTGTTGGATGAAGCCTTGCAGCGTGATTTTGTCGAGCGAGTCGAAGCCGAGGTCCGTTTCGAGATGGTCGGTGGGGCGCACCGTGATATTTTTCTTCTCTTGGGAGATGTATTGTTTGATGAGCTTGTACTCTTCAAATGTAGGTTCCACCAAACGGGGCTTCGGCGCGCTGTGGAGGCCGGCCTTGAGTAGAGCCGTGAGTTTGAAGCGCTGAAGTTTTTCGAGCTTGGTACGGGGCAGTTCGCCTTCAAATACAAAGAGGCGCATCACCTTCTTGTAGGCTTCCACCGTTTCGTTGTAGGGTTGCAACACCTCGGTTTTGAGCCGTACTTCCTGCTCATAGAGTGAGAGCCCTGCGGCCCACTCTTTGCGCGGTACAATGATAGCGCACAACTTGTCTTCGTCGGCTACAACGGCGGCCTCCTTCACTTGGGCGGTGAATTTCTCAAGTTTGAATTCCAATTCGACAGGGTTGACGTTCTTTCCGTTGGAGAGGACGATGATTTCTTTGGTTCGTCCCGTGATGGTGATGAATCCCTCGGGGGAGACAGTGGCCAAGTCTCCGGTGTGGAGCCAGCCGTCACGTATCACCTGCGCAGTCTCTTCCGGCCGGTTGTAGTAGCCCTGCATGATATTGCGACCGCGGGCACAGAGTTCTCCGTCCTCGAGTTTGCACTCCACGGCGGGCAACGCTTTGCCTGCACATCCGGGACGGTATTCTCCAGGGCGTGTAAACGCGATGACGGGAGCGGCTTCGGTCATGCCGTACCCTTCGAGCATATCGAGGCCGAGGGTTTGCAGACCGCGTCCTGTCTCGACATCGAGAGCCGCACCGCCGCAGACGCAGAACACGATGTGTCCGCCCATGCGTTGGCGCACGCTTTTGAAGATGAGGCGGGAGAGAGCCCGGCTCTGTACTTTGTCGCACAGCCAGTAGAGGGCGCTGGTGAGGACATGGGCATTCACTTTGCGCATGATGCCGTTGTAGATGGTCTGCCACAGGCGGGGTACTCCGATGATGATGCCCACCTGTCCCTTGCGGAGCGTCTCCGTGATGTCGTCGGGCGAAAGCGACGGACACACGGCAATGCCGCCGCCGCTGATGAGCGGAGCAACAACCGTGCCCATGAGGGGGAGAACATGATGGACGGGCAGGAGCATGAGCGTGCGTCGCTCGGAATCGAAAATGTGTACATCTTTCCACACTCCCTCAATGTTGGCCATCAGATTGTCGTACGACAGCATGACACCCTTGGGCGAACCCGTGGTGCCCGACGTATAGATAATGAGGGCAGTGCGCTGTCGATCGGTGTCGAGTGTAAGCACTGAAAGAGGGCAGGGCGGTGCAGAGGCATCCGTCTCACGGAAGTCCTCAATGAAGAGTATGTCGGGTGACAGATTCGGAACATGCAGCAAAGCTTCGTTCACCACGTCCAGTCGAGGACGTGTTGTCCAGATGCATTCGGGTTTGCAGTCATTGAGGATATATGCCAGATCTTCGGGGGTGGAGGTGGAATCGACCGGCACGGCAATGCCTTCGTACATCCACACCGCGTAGAGCGCACAAATCCAACCCTCGCTGTTGGGGGCGAAAATCAGCCCTCTTGCTCCGGGAGCAAAAGTCTGCGCCTTGGCACAGGTGCCGATGCCGGCGAGCAATTGTGTATATGTCACATTGCGTTCGCCCGAGACGACTGCCACTTTGTTCAGGTCGATGGTCATGCGGGAAGAAAGTTTTTATTCGGGTGCAAATATACATATTTTTCTCTGAATTTCCAAATATTCAGACCAAGAATCGGTCGTTGTGCAATTATTTTTCAGCCGATTTTATAAAATCCCCACTTTCAGGTATTGTATAAATCAATTCTTTGCCTTATCTTTGCACCGCATTTTTTAGAAATTGCAAACAAATATTCGACAATTGGGTAATATAGATATATTCAACTATTTGTACATTCATTATAAATAAATATTAAATAACAAATGAAGATGAAAGTGAAAAATTTTTTGGCCATGATGATGGCCGCGTGTGTAATGACTGGTATGACTGCCTGCAGTAGCGACGATGATGACGTGGAGCCTGATTTGACTCAGGCAGTTGTCGGCAGTTATACGGGATACGGCAACTATGGCTCGGCCTATTTTACGGATATGTACTATACAGGGCTCACTGTCAGCGTGGCACGTCACGAGCAGGAGAAAGCCGTTGTGGATGTTACCTTCGAAGGTGGTTCGTTGGGGACCTATACTTTCGAGCAGGCCACTGTAGCACAGAACGGTTCGACTTATGTTGTCACAGGCGAAGGCACTGCTCTCCTGGCCAGTCACAGCGGCAACGCGCAGTCGTACGAAGCTACACTGAAGGCCGTCATCACCTCGACCGATGATTTCGAGATTGTCCTCGCTACACCCACCGTCATGGGCGGTTCGACACTTACCATCCTGCCGGGTGAAGCTCCCGCAGCTTCCGGCGTGGCCGGCAGCTATTCGGGCTACGGCCTTTACGGTTCGGCCTATTTCTCGAACATGCTCTATCTCGACAAGACCGTCAAGGTGGAAGCCGTAGAAGGCAGTAATACGAAGGTCAATGTCACGATGGAGGATGCCGCCCTCGGTACCTATACTTTTGAGAATGCCGATGTCATCGTCGATGCAGGCACATACACCATCACCGGCAACGGCAAGGCCGTAATGA
>CALBPV010000104.1 GCA_937899265.1 uncultured Bacteroidales bacterium | reverse complement strand
AGACATAGCCGAGATTGGCAGAAAGTTTGTCTGAAAGTAGTTTCTGATAGATGATATTCTCCGTGACATCCTTGTCCCAGAATGCGAGCGTAATAAACAATCCCGTATCACCAACGAACATCTTGTAAAACCCGACATTGGGGTCGTTAGAATGATAGGAGAAGTTGACTACCATACTGTCCTTCATGGCCCGCAGTACCTCCGAGAGATTCTTGTGCTCACTATCTGAAAGAACACTGCTCACTTGTCTTCTCGCTTGGGCAGCTGAGCACATTTCTTGCAGATATGGTTCTTGTGGCCCTTCCCACTGAAGCTCTCATTCGGTTTGTATTCGCCACATACTTTACAGTAGTGGCCCTGATGTTTCTTCTTTGCCATTGTTTCTATTTACATTAGCAGGTGCAAAGTTACGATTCTTTCATCATACCGCCAAGGATTTCGGCCATAAACTGCCATCCGGGTTTTATAAAAGCACGAAACAATAGCCTCGGTTCTGTCAAATTCTTCTGTCTTACCCGTGCCATGCCATCCAAATTTCGTCAGATTATGAAACTTTCACGTCTTATTGCCTCGTAATTTGAGGAAAAGTTGTACCTTTGCACCCGCGAACTCACGCCGAGCCGACTTCTTCGACGCGCGAAGCGGTAAACCGATGACGCAAGATGTCGGAGCGGCTACAGGGAGGGAGCACTACATTTTGAAAATGCGTCGCTGACGCTTTGTTTTTGGACTCTTAGAACCTGAGAAATTCGAACGTGTATTTCAAAGACATTGCAGAGGTAGATGCTGCGGGTAGGTATATACCGTTCCCGTTGGTGTGCCGATGGCTAACCATGCCATCACGCACACCTTTAGGGGCGTACTATATATACCAACGGCGTGGGTATCACTCTGTCTGTTCATTTACACAGGCTTTCTCAGGGCCTTAAGAGTCGAACAGGCAGAAGACAGATACCCCGCTTTTCTTTTGTAGTCACCGAAGTTACAATTTAACCAGTCCGATTCTGGGTATTTGGCGGACGGGACTCAAAAAAAATGAAAGAGAGAAATATCAGTATCGACCTCTTGAAATGTTTCGCTGCCCTCCTCATTACAAATTCTCACATGGCGTTGCTGTATGGAGATTATAGTTTCCTTGCTACTGGTGGGTGTATTGGAGATGTCTTGTTCTTTTTTTGTTCTGGCTTTACATTGTTCTTAAAACCGATGGCCGGCATCAAGCAATTTCCCGATTGGTATAAGCGGAGAATAAACAGAATCTACCCTACACTAATTGCTGTTGCAATTCTTGGCTGCTTGTTCTTCAGTGTTCACTGGGATATGATTGACATCATACTTGCAAGACGATATTGGTTCGTGTCATGCATAATGCTTTACTACGTCGCAATTTTCTTTGTCGGCTCATATTTCAAGAACAGAATCTTCGTAATATCTGTATTAGTTGCGCTGGGTACTGCCGTTTGGTTTTATTTCGTCTATCAAACGCCAGGCTTCTCTATGTATGGCGGGCACTATATCCGTTGGCTACTTTTCTTTGTGTTTATGCTTCTTGGTGCTAAGATGGGGACGATGGCTCAAAATATTAAGAGTAGACCCATTCCCGATTTTTGTCTGCTCTTGTTAAGCATCGCAGGCTTCTACACCCTATTTATTGGCGGTTTGCGCATAAAGAGCCTCGCGGTCATTCAGTATTTTAGTTTTCTGCCTCTACTCAGTGCTATGTACTATTTCTACAAAGTTGGTGCGAGTCGCTGGGCTGAGCAACTTTACAAGAGCAAAGCAGGTAATTTCTTCATCAGGTTTATTGGCGGATTATGTTTGGAGATATACATGGTTCAGCATTTCCTATTCACTGACAAAATGAATAGCATTTTCCCATTGAACATACTTCTCATGTTCATTATTATTTTCGTTGTTGCATATCTCACAAGATGCCTTGCAAGATTCATTTCTCAAACGTTCAAGGACAATCCTTATGAATGGAAGAAAATGATAAGTGTATATTAGTAGATAGTAAGAGCGGGAATCCTTGCCGATATTATCAGCCTTGGTTCCCGCTCTTTGTTTCTCCACATTATGTAAATTATAGCGCCTCAATCTCATCACGCCCCAAACCCGTAATCCTGCAAATCTCTTCGGTGTCGTAGCCACGCCGCTTCATTCGCTCGGCAGTCTGGACGAGGCTCTTGTGGGTGGCGGTCTCTTTGATGACGACCTCGTTCTTCTCCCATTCCTCCCAGTCAACCTCGGCCAGATAGCGGGCTACTTGCTGGCGGAGGGGCGGAAGGTCATGTTGTACCACCTCCCAGACTGTCTGAAGCTTAAGCTTATAGTAGTCATGTGCCAACACGTTGCGCATCCTCATAATGCCCTCCCATTCGGTTTCGGGATGTTCCCTCAGGAAAGCCCTCGTCAGATGGTATGCAGCCTCACCGATGGCTAGGATGTTATAAACAACGGCATAGCACATCATGTCGTCGGCCAGCATGTCATCGTATGTCTTTCCGGCTGTGTAGCGCGAAATGTTGTCTGCGGCTTCGACTATATGTTCAAGCCGGATGCGGTCTTTAAGCGGTTGGCAAAGCCGTCTTCTGTCGCGACTCGGCCATTCAAGCAAGCTTGATGGCTCTCGCTGCTCCATCAGTTCTCTCATATATCAGTCGTTTGTCACGATTAGCACTCTCTGCTGCGAAGGGGAGCAATTCGCCCTCCTCCACCAAGTCCACCTTGCGGTCGAGCAGCCGCTCAAGGTCGTTCCACATGCCGAAAAACTTAAGGCCGACGGGCCTTGAATGGTCGAGCAGGACAATGATGTCCACATCGCTCAGCGGCGTTTCCTCGCCACGGGCGAACGAGCCGAAGAGCCATGCCTTCAGGACGGGTTGCGTCTTGAAGTAATCGGCTATCGTCTTCTGCATCATTTCGGTATTCATAATCGCATAGTTTTTGAAATCCGCTGCAAATATACGAATAAATTTCGGGATTTCTCTCAATTCTGAAGTTAATAATGCAAATTTCGGTCGAAATAGTTTCATTTTGTCATCTTCACCCGCTTTTTTGCCTCGGTAGGCGGAATGAAACTGGGTTCAGGGTTTAGGTTTCAAGGGGAAATCTGTTATTTCTAATTTTTATCAAGAATTCGAGAATTAGAGAATTTTTTCTTTCAATAGCCTCTCTCTTCAGGGGGATGCATGATGCACGGTTCATGGTTCATGATGCATGGTTAAACATGCTGTAGGGAAAATAACCCCTTCAACCATGAACCCTTAACCGTGAACCCTTAACCGTAGGGGAAGGTTTGGAGGAGGCTCTTGTTGCAGCAATTCTCAAATTCTCAAATTCTTGATTAATAGAAGAGCCTTAATGATTCAGGGTTCAAGATTCAAGGTTCAAGATTCAGGGTTGAACTTTGCACCTTTGAACTTTTAACTAAACACTCCTTCTTATAGAACTCTCCGAATTTTCTTTTATTCGGAATGGGGAGGGCTGTGAACGACCGAGGTCCATACCGAGGTTAATCCCCATAGATTCACGCACGCACTCAGTACAACATGGTCTTCATATAGCCTTGAGGCCACACGATGACCTCTTTAGTTATATGGCCTCGGTTCCCGCTCTTGTTGTTCCTGTACCTTTATATATCACACCGCTACGCCAGTCCGTTCGCCAGGATTTGCCGCTCGGCATCCCGCAGGATGACGCTTGGCTTGGCCAAAGAATCCGGGCGAAATGAATGTCAGCATTTGCCGCTCCAGCTCTGCTGGCTTGCTACCAACGGGACGCAAGAATGCGAGAGAGGCTCTATGACCGAGGCGACAGGAGCCTGCCCTCTGCCTGCCTGGCGAGTCTCAGATTCCGTCGGTCCAGAGGAGATGAAAGAAATCTTTGACGTACAGACACTCGATGTTGCCGATGCGGCGGGTGAACACGTCGTTGGAAACGACAAGGAGGCGGCTCAGAGGATGCTCCTCTGCAAAAATCCTGAGATTCTTCAGGTGCTTGTTCTGTATCTCCTCGGCAGACTTGACCTCAATGGCCACGCGGGCATCGCCAATGATGGCGTCAACCTCTATGCCCGTATAGGTGCGCCAATAGGACAGGCGCTCGTCGCTATGGGTGTAGTGCAGCCAGGCCACCAGTTCCTGTATCACCAGGTGCTCGAAGGCATGGCCGTAGTCGGCAGTGCCCCTCACCAGCTCCTTGCGACGGAGAAGATGGTTGGCAATGCCGACGTCGAAATAATAGAAGCGGGGGGCTTGGACCAGCCGTCGCTGCATCACTTTTGTATAGGCTGGGATGCGGTAGCCGAGGAGGGTGTCCTCAAGAATGTCGAAATAGGAGCTGACGGTGGTGGCATGCACGCCACACTCCTGGGCAATGTTGTTGTTGTTGATAATCTCGCCGTCGGTGAGTGCGGCAACCTCCAGAAAGCGGTGAAAGCCGTCGAGGTTGCGCACAAGGGCTTCCTCCTTTATCTCTTCTTTCAGATAGATGTCTATATATCCGGAGAGAAGACGATCGGGACGCCTGGCAAGATAATGGGAGGGAATCATGCCGTAGGTGACGGCCCTGTCGATGTCGAAATCGGGAATCTCGGCACTGACCAGAGGGAAGAGACAGACGGGGAGGGCGCGTCCGCCCAGCGTGTTGTGTCCCTTGCGCTTCAGCTTGCGGGCACTGGAGCCGCAGAGGATGAATACCAGCTGGCGTTCCACAATGAGGCGGTGAACCTCGTTGAGCAATTCGGGCACCTCGGGTATCTCGTCGATGATGACCAGCGTGCCGGCAGGCTTTTCGCACAACGCCTCATAGAGTATGGCCGGACGGCGGCGCAGCCGCTCCTTGACAGTAGTGTCGAGAAGGTCGTAGTAGATGGCGTTGGGAAACTGCTGGTGCAGAAGGGTGGTCTTGCCTGTCTGGCGACCACCAAAGAGGAAGATACTGCTGTCCGTCTCGCTGTTCAGCTGGAAGATTCTGTTGAGCATAATCTGATGGTGTCTGTCTTTAATATTGCACTCGTTTTTGATTGAAAATATTGGATGGTATCCACGATTTTACTTGAAAATCGTGTGCAAAGATAAGCAAATATTTTTATTCCGAAGAAAATATTCAAGAAAAAAACGATATTTTGGCACACACGGACACAGAATGTGCAAAAAAGGCGGGCGAAGATGTATTGTTTCGTCACCTTCACCCGCTTTTTTTACATCAACTCCGTCTTGACAGCCGCTCATACGTCGCCTTCTTATAGAACTCTCCGAATTTTCTTTTATTCGGAATGGGGGGGGCTGTAACCATTGGCTATAAAAATGCCCGTTTTGTCAACTCCGTTTATCATTTCCCTATGAAAACAATCCAATCTTTGACAATTATCCCTCGATTTTGTCAGTTCGAGGCAAGTAATTGGGGAATTTTGTGTAATTTTGCATCCAAGAAACAAAGGTTTTGCTTATGTCAAGAACAGCAACAACAAGCAATTGCGATACAGAAAAAGTGGTGGAACTCATTCGCTCTACCATCCGCAAAACGGCTCCGACAGCGCAGATTATACTCTATGGATCACGCGCCCGGGGTGATGCCCATGAGCACAGCGACTGGGACGTGTTGGTAATCATTGACAAGCCAAAGACAGGCCTGGCCGACTATTCTGCCATCTGCTATCCGGTCTATTACAAAGGACTCGACATTGGACAGGAGATAAACGCCACGCTTACACCAAGAGGGAATGGGAGGAGGCACCACCCTCCATGTTTAAGTATAACGTAACCCGTGACGGTATCGCACTATGAGTTTACATGCTGAGGACCGCAGGTCAATTGTCGCATACAGAATGGAACGCGCCGATGCCACTCTGGAGGAGGCCCGTGGGGTAGCTGAGCGTGAATGGTAAACCCTATAGAACCAGAGAAACAGACAGTACAACAGAATTAACCGGGATGCAGACCGCACGGGTGCGGCACACACAAGGAAATCTAAACAAACAAAATTATTCACTTACAGGTTAGCGTTCCTGTTCGTACTTATTGAATTTTGCTCTTTTTCTTAGAACTTGAATACCGCCAAACATTCATCAAAAGAGAACAAGCAGACAGAAGGCTCACGTCGTCAAGGCGTGAGTCAGGGCAGATGCATCTAATTGACCGGAACGGATTCAAATGGCGGTTGATGGCAATTTTTGTCGGAAAGAACCAAGTCAAGCACCGTCGGCAGAACAAATCAAGACTAATGTTCCAGCGCCTCGAAGAGAGCTTCGATGGCTCGGTCGGGGTCTCCGAGTTCATCGAGGAGGGTGACGAACTTGGAGCCGATGATGGCACCGGCGGCATTCTCCTGAGCGGAAGTGAGGGTCTGACGGTTGCTGATGCCGAAGCCGATGAGACGGGGATTGCGGAGATGCATGGCATCGATTCGGTGGAAATAGGCCTGTTTGGCCTCGTCGAAGCTCTTTTGGGCTCCCGTAGTGGCAGCGGATGACACCATGTAGATGAATCCGTCGGTATTGTCGTCGATGAATCGGATGCGGTCTTCGGACGTCTCGGGCGTAATGAGCATGATGATGCGGAGGCCATAGCTGTCGGCAATGGGTTTGTAAATTTCGATGTAGTCTTTGAAGGGAAGGTCGGGAATAATCATGCCGTCCACACCCACCTCGACACATTTCTTACAGAAGGCTTCGAACCCATATGCCAGGAGGGGGTTGAGATAGCCCATGAGGATGAGCGGGATATCGACATCTCGGCGAATGTCCTGAAGTTGGGAAAAGAGCAGCCGAACCGACATGCCGTTGCGGAGGGCTTTGGTTGCGGCATTCTGGATGACAGGACCGTCGGCGAGCGGGTCGGAGAAGGGCACGCCAATCTCTATCATGGAGATGCCGTGGGCAGCCAGACTGCGGATGACCTGAGCTGTGTTGTCAAGACGGGGAGCTCCCGCACAAAAGTAGATGGAAAGAATCTTGGACGAAGGATTGAGAAAAAGCTGATTGATACGATTCATTTGAGGGCTCTTTTATTAATTATTCGATGCGGTCGGATTGCAAATCCAACCGAGCGGAGAATTGGAGAATTGCAGTATCAAGACTGATATCCATATTCTCAACGTTTAAATAGAATTTCCTTTGAAAAGTGTTCTGAATTGTTGGACAAATGACTGGAGAGCGGGCACATCCTTGACGGCGGGAGCGCTCTCGAAGCGCGAATTGAGGTCGATGCCGACCCAACGGGGATGGCGAAAGGCACGAAGAGCCTCTATACTGTCGGGACCGATACCACCGCTCAGAAGGAAGGGAACGGGGCCGTGATAGGTCTCAAGATCGGACCAGTCGAACTGTTGGCCCGAACCGCCGTAAGCGTCCGTCGGGGTGTCGAAAAGGAAGAAATCGACCCACGGAAAATACGGCTCCAGCCGGGCATCGAGAGAGGCAGAAGTATCGGCTTCGGTGGAGAGGGCTTTGATGACCACCATGCGGTCGGGCAGACGACGACGGAGTTCGGCAATAAATTCCGGAGACTCTTCGCCATGCAGCTGTATGGCATGGAGACCATAGTCGCAGACCCGCTCGAGAATATCGTTCGGCTCGGCATTGACAAAGACCCCCACCCTGTCGCAGGAAGCCGGCATATATGCCGGAACCGAACGGACATAGCGTTTCGATTTGGGATAGAAGATGAACCCCATGCAGTCGGGAGCCACCTGCTGTTCAACAGCGAGGATATTGGCGGGCTCACGCATGCCGCAGACTTTGACTATCATGACTCGGGAGATGAAAGTTGCTGAATGAAACGACGGAGGGCAGCACCCGGGTCGGCCTCGCGCATGAAGGTCTCGCCTATGAGAAATCCACGAAATCCGGCGGCACGCAGTTCGCGCACTGTCTGCGGAGCGGAGATGCCGCTCTCGGAAACAAGAACGAAGTCGGAGGGCAAAAGACGGGCAATGTCATAGCTCTGCTGAACGTCGGTGTGGAAGGTACCGAGATGACGGTTGTTCACCCCCAGCATATCGACCTCGGGAACCACATAGTCGAGTTCATGCGGGTCGTGAATCTCGAGCAGGACTTCCAGCCCGAGTTCGTGGGCCGTAGCCAGCAGCGAGCGGAACAGAGCGGGCTTGAGGTCGGCTGCAATCAACAGGACGGCATCGGCACCGATGTCGCAGGCCTCGAAGAGCTGATACTCGTCGATGATGAAGTCCTTGCGGAGAACAGGCGTATCTGGCACCAGCGGACGCACGTCAGTGATGAAGGAGGGCAAGCCCCCGAAATAAGGCTCATCGGTGAGAATCGACAACGCGGACGCTCCACCGGTCGCATATAGCGGCACCACATCCTCAGGACGGGCATCGGCGTGAATCCAGCCTTTGGAGGGCGACTTGCGTTTGAACTCGGCGATGATGCCCGAGTCACTTTCGGCCAAAGAGCGACGCATCGAGAGATGCGGACGGCGGTTGGAGGCAAGCAGCCTCTCCTCCACCCGGGCATACAGTTGCCGGGGTGGGAGAAGCTCCTTGCGTGCGGCGACCTCGAGTCGCTTTCGGGCGACGATTTCTTCGAGAATATCCATCTTCAGGTTTCAAGTTTCAGGTTTCACGTTTCAAGTTTCAAGTTTCAAGTTTCAAGTTTCAGGTTTCAGGTATCAGGAATTGAGGGCTACAAATTTCTTGAACGTACGGAGGGCGCTTCCGCTCTCAATGCTCTCGCGGGCAATGGCGAGACACTCTTCGATGGACTTCTGTCCGCCCTCGAGCACCTGGATTCCGAAGGCGGCATTGGCGATGACAATCTCCTGCTGGGCGGGCAGACAACGGTTCTCGAGCACAGAATCGAAGATGGCAGCCGCCTGATGTTCGTCTGCTCCGGCCTGCAGCTCCTCCGGACGGGCGATGTGGAGCCCCAATTCGGCGGGAGAGAACACACGCTCGTAGTTGTTGGTCTGAACCTTGAAATCGCCCGTGAGCGAAATCTCGTCGTAACCGTCGATGCTGTGGACGATGCCGTAGTCGATGCCTATTTTCTGATAGACGCTGTTGTAGAGCCGCATCTGGTCGAGCGTAGCCACACCGAGCAGTTGGCAGGCGGGACGCGAAGGATTGACGATGGGGCCGAGGAGATTGAAGCATGTGGGGAAAGGCAACGCCTTGCGGATGGGGCCGACATACTTCATGGCTCTGGCAAAGAGCTGGGCATGGAGATAGACGATACCGCACTCGTTGATGCTGCGGTTGAGGCTGTCGATGTCGGACGAGAAACGGATGCCGTGCTGCGCAATGACGTTGGAAGCGCCGGACGTGGAGGTGGAAGCGTAGTTGCCGTGTTTGGCGACCTTGTAGCCCGCACCTGCGATGACGAAGCAGGAAGTGGTGGAAATGTTGAAGGTATTCTTGCGGTCGCCTCCTGTGCCTACCACATCGATGTAGCGATCGGCATCGAGGGGGACGGGCACGCCTGTCTCGAGAATTCCGTCGCGCAGGCCGAGTAGTTCGTCAACGCTGATGCCACGCATCTGGATGCCCGTGAGGAGGGCTGTAATCTGTTCGGTGGGATAGGCTTCCTGAGTGATGCCTATAAGGATTTCGCGGGTTTCTTCGCGAGTGAGTTGCTCGCCGCAGAGGATACGGTCGAGGATTTGTTTCATTTTAATCATGATTGTGTTTTGTATTGAGTGAGTAGTTGTTGCGATATTTCGATATTTCGAGATTTCGAGGTTGCGAGATTTCGAGATTTCGAGGTTGCGATGTTTCGAGGGGGGCAGGGCGGTTCAACCCTCCAACCAGTTGCGAAGGATGGTTTCTCCGTCGGGGGTGAGCACGGATTCGGGATGGAACTGAACGCCGTGGATGTCGAAGCGGCGGTGACGCAGGGCCATGATGTTGCCCTCGGGGCTCTCGGCCAGAACTTCGAGACAGTCGGGCAGATTCCGTCGGCTCACGACCCAGGAGTGGTAACGCCCCACGGGAATTTCGGACGGAAGTCCGCGGAAGAGACAATCGTCGGGGACGGTGATGCGGCAGGGAGTCTGCACCCCGTGGAAGACATCGTCGAGGTTGACGAGCGAGGCGCCGAAGAATTCACCGATGGCCTGTTCGCCGAGACAGACACCGAGGATGGGTTTTCGTCCGGCATAGGCGCGAATCACATCGAGCAGGAGACCTGCTTCGGAGGGGATGCCGGGGCCGGGCGAAAGCACGATACGGTCGTAAGGCTCCAAATCGGAAAGCTCGAAACGGTCGTTGCGGAAGACGGTGACCTCGGCTCCGAGTGCACGGAAAGCATGCACCAGATTGTAGGCAAAAGAGTCGTAGTTGTCGATTAAAACGAGTTTCATAGGTCAATCTGTTTGTGCGGCGGCTGTGATGGCTTTGCGCAGGGCGCCGAGTTTGTTATTTACTTCCTGGAGTTCATATTCGGGGTCGCTCTTGGCCACAATGCCTCCACCGGCCTGGAACCAGAGTTCGTTGTTGCGGGAGACGAAGGTGCGGATAGTAATGGCCTGGTTGAGCGAGCCGTCGAAACCGATGAAACCGATGCAACCGCCGTAAGCACCGCGATTGTGGGGTTCGTATTCGGAGATAATCTGCATGGCACGCACCTTGGGCGCTCCCGAGAGGGTGCCGGCCGGAAATGTGTCGATGAAGGTCTTGACGGGATCGGCATCTTCGCGGAGGGTACCCGACACGCGCGAAACCAAATGAATCACGTGGGAATAGTACTGGAGTTCCTTGTAGAATTCGACTTTCACATCATGGCAGTTGCGGGACAGGTCATTGCGGGCCAAATCGACGAGCATGACATGTTCGGCATTCTCCTTGGGGTCGTTGCGGAGATAGTCGGCGTTGCGGGCATCCTGTTCGGCATTGCCCGTGCGGCGTGTAGTGCCGGCGATGGGGTCGATGTATGCCTTGCGTCCCTCGATTCGGCAATGGGTCTCGGGCGAGGAACCGAAAATGCGGAATCCTCCGAAATCGAAGTAGAAAAGGTAGGGCGAGGGATTGATGGACCTGAGCGCGCGATAGAGACGGAAGTCGTCGCCCTCGTAACGCTGGACGAAACGGCGGGATATGACGACCTGGAACACATCGCCCCGCTGACAGTGGGCAATGCCGCGCCGGATGTTGGCCTTGTGCTCTTCGTCGGTGAGCGGAGAGGAGGTCTCCCCTACCGGACGGAAACCGAAATTTGTATTGATGACGCGGTTCATAGCCTTCTCAACGGGATCGAAATCAGGCTTCTCTCCGTCGGTGAGCAGTTCGTGGAGGGTGAGCGTGTTGTTGAAGTGGTCGAACACGAGCACATACTTATAGAGCACATAGAGCATGTCTGGCGCATCGTTGCGGCTCATGGTCTCATCCTTGATGTCGATATTCTCGAAATAACGGACGGCATTGAACGACGTATAGCCGAAGAGTCCGCAATGCCGACTGCCTTCGCCCTCGACAGAGAAAGAACGGAGGAACTCGTTGATAAGCGCATCGCTTCGATAGGAAGCATCGATGTCATGACGGAAGACCGAGCCGTCGGGATAGATACAAGTGCCCACACCGTGACCGATGGCCACCTGAGCCAAGGGACAGACACCTATGAAACTGCGACCGTTTTCGGCAGCATGATAGTCGGAGCTCTCCATGAGGACGGAGAGCGCATACAGGTCGCGCAGACGGAGATAGACACTCACGGGTGTCTGGAGATCGCCGAGGGTCTTTTTGGAGCAAACGTGATAGCTGAACATCAGAAGTCGAATTTGATTTCGTCCTTGTGGGAAAGATAGGTATCGAGGTCTTTGTCGCCGCGTCCGCTGACAGTGAGGACGACCACGTCGTCGGGACGGAACTTGACCTTCTCGAGCACAGCGAGTGCATGAGCCGACTCGAGAGCCGGGATGATGCCTTCCAACCGAGTGAGCAGGAAAGCGGCACGCAGCGCTTCATCGTCGTTGGCGGGCAACACTTGAGCGCGCCCTGTCTCATAGAGATTGCAGTGGATGGGGCCTGTGCCGGGATAGTCGAGACCGGCGGAGATGGAATAAGGCTCAATGATTTGTCCGTCGTCGGTCTGCATGAGTTTGATGCGCGAGCCGTGGAGAATGCCCGTCGTACCGATTTCGAGCGAAGCGGCTGTCTTGTCGGATTCGACACCCATGCCTCCGGCTTCCGCCAGAATGATTTTCACGCGGGAGTCATCGATATAGTGATAGACGGTGCCGGCGGCATTGCTGCCTCCGCCCACGCAAGCCATGAGGTAGTCGGGATAGTCTCGGCCTGTCTTCTCCTGAAGCTGCACCTTGATTTCCTCGGAAATGATGCTTTGGAGGCGTGCCACCATGTCGGGGTAAGGATGGGGACCGACGGTGGAGCCGATGATGTAGAACGTCTCGGCCGGATGGCAACACCAGTCGCGGATGGCCTCGTTGGTGGCATCTTTCAGCGTCATGTTGCCCGAGGTGACAGGCACCACTTCTGCACCGAGCATCTTCATTCGTTCGACGTTGGTGTGCTGACGTTTGACATCGGTGGCACCCATATAGACCGTGCAGGGAAGGTTCATGAGCGCACAGACGGTGGCTGTAGCCACACCGTGCTGTCCGGCTCCCGTCTCGGCAATGATGCGCTGTTTGCCCATCTTCTTGGCAATGAGAATCTGACCAATGGAATTGTTGATTTTGTGGGCTCCCGTGTGGTTGAGGTCCTCACGCTTGAGATAGATGCGGGTACCGTAGCGCTCACTGAGCCGCTTGGCAAAATAGAGAGGCGAAGGACGCCCCACCTTTTACCGAATTTTGGAAGCGCTGGCATATCTCGCTGACGACATGGTTCAGGGATTATTTGTATATTCCTTTGGGAGGCAACAGAAAAGGAGTTTGGGTTACATATTTAAATACCATTATCGTTTTTCTCGTAAGCGGGCTGTGGCATGGTGCATCGTGGACATTCGTAGTTTGGGGATTAATCAACGGAATCTTTTTGGTTGTCAACAAGTTCGTGAAATGGAATCCTGTGGGATTCTTTTCAAAGTTGCTGGGAGTTGTTACGACTTTCTCGATATGGACCATTTCTCTCAGTTTTTTCAGAAGCCGATCTATCCCCGATGCGTGGTTTGTGTTGGCGAATATAGGGTTTGATAGTCAAGAAAGGTTGTACGAATTCGGATTGAATAGTTTGGAGTTTGGTTTTGCTGTGAAGACCCTTGTACTCATTGTGTTTTTTGAACTGATAATAGAGCGAAAAAAAGAAATACTCTATAAGGTGTTGAATTCCATTCCAATAAGATGGCTTGTATATGTATTGTTGCCCTTGTCGATCGTCTATTTAGGCGTTTACGGAAGCAGTGACAACTCGTTTATATATTTCCAGTTTTAGTCATGACGAAAAAAAAGAAAAGAGAAACCGTTGATAAGCCGAGCTCCAATGTAAATACATTACGAAAAGAGGAGAATGTTTTGTGTTGGTATAAGAACAAGTGGGTACTTATCCTGAAAATTTTACTTGTGGTTGCTGTTGTCTTGATTTGCATCTGTTATACGGACAGCAAGAGGTGTTTCGATCCTGATATGGAAGGTGCGAGGCATGCGACATTCAAGCGTTGGGAGTCGTTCTACGATTTGACGGAGAACGATTCGGTTGATATTCTGATATTGGGGAATTCTCATGCAAATTACGCTTTAAATCCAAAGAACTTAAGTGCGACAACCGGCACCATCTCTTTCGTTTTGGCACAAAGCGGATCCGATATATCCGATGCATACTTCTGTTTGGAAGAGGCTTTGACGAGAACGCGGCCCAAACTATGCGTAATAGAAACCTTTGCGGCAAGTTGTGAGGGCGATTTTTCAAAAAGAAGATCGGCGAAT
>CALBPV010000103.1 GCA_937899265.1 uncultured Bacteroidales bacterium | reverse complement strand
GTGATGGCGACTGTGCGCTGCTCTTGATAGCCGGGGCTGCGACGTATGTTGACCACATCGTAGGGCTGCAGCACGAAATCGTTACCGTCCATCGTAGTTCCGTTGCCGGTCAGGTCATAGTAGAAGGTCTCGGAGAGTGTGGAAGTGTATTCGGAACTCTGGGGATCCTTGATGCGGCGGGCTATCTCAACGTCCACGGTAGAGGCATATTCGGTGAGACCGCCTGCCATTACTATGAGGTCGCCTATCTTCATGTTCTCGGCGTATGCGAACGTGCCGGGAGAAGCCACCTCGCCCCTGATGGTCACATTGCGTTCCTGACGCAGTCCCTGAATAGTGGAAATATAGAGCTGGTCGTTCTTTTGGAGTTTGATGTCAGCTGCGGACCCGTTCATGATGCCGTTCAAATCAACAGAAATCACTTCCTGCTCAAGATTGGCTGTCTCGCGCGTCAGAACGGCACGTTCGAGGTAAGCATTCTCACGCAGACCGTCGGCTTTTTGCACCAAAGTCTTGACCGAATTGACCTTGTTGTCCAATTCATACGAACCCGGACGGAACACAGCCCCGGTGATGGAGATTCGGTTTTGGAACCGGTCGAGCGTACTTCCAATGGTTACGGCGTCACCGTCGTTCAATGCAAAGGTGCTGTAATCAGACTGATCGATGGTGAAAATCTGACGTTCGGCACCCGTCTGACGAATCAATTCGAGATTCTGTCGATAGGCATCGCTACCGTAGCCGCCGGCGTAGTCAATCAACTGCTGCAAGCGCTCCCCTTCTTTCATTTCGTAACGCATGGGACGCTTGATATTGCCCGAGATGGTCACAACTTCGCGATAGGTATCCACCAGAATGACATCTCCTTCGAGGAGGCGGATATCATCCTGTATCTTGCCTTCCAGAAGAACCTTATACACATCGACTGATGCCACCTTCTTGCCATTACGTACTACTTTAATGTCGCGAACGGTACCGATATTGTTGATGCCGCCGGCCATGTAGAGGGCATGGAATACCGACGAGAAGGACGATAATGTATAGGTGCCGGGGACGGCTACCTCACCCATCACATTGATTTGGATGGAGCGCGTGCTTCCCAACGTCAACTGTACGCTGGTTGTTCCTTCTTCGAGGTCCGAATAAATACGGGAGAATTGTTTCTGGATGTATTGGTTGGCTGCGGAAACTGTCATCCCGCTGAGGTGGATGGGACCCAAACCGCTTACTTGGATTGAGCCCTCGGGAGATATCTCAGCACGTGTTGTACTCTCGGAAGCACCCCACACATCGATGATTACTTCATCGCCGGGTCCCAAACGATAGTTGGCGGGGGTCGCCAGATTTTCGTTCGGCTCGAACGTCAAGGAAGAATTGTTGAACAAATTGTGTCCATAGATGTTGGAGGTGGAAACGGGAGCCTGACGATTGACTATCTGACCCTCCTTCAGGGTTCCGACACCTGCAGTTGTACGCATTCGTCCGCCTTCCTGAACGACTGTTGCTCCGTAATCACTCGTATCTCCGCCCTCGTATTTTTCGCGAATACGTTCAATCTGAGCCTGTGTCACTCCACGGGCTGCAAGGTCTGCGGCGATTTCCGTTTTGCTTTTGCCCGCAGCGTTGGCGCTCTTCACATACTGAACCACCTGGTCATCACTCATTTGGGCAAAGGCTATCACCGCTGCCGAAAAGAGGAGTGCAATGGAAAAAAATTTTTTCATAAATGTTTGAATATTCAAAAATGTACAATTTCTGGCTGCAAAGATAAAGAAAAAAATCCGAAAAACCTGTAAATCGGACAAAATTATTGGGAAAACACCCTCGATTTGGCCGAATTTTCATTCTCCACTTGGCATTTTGCTGTTCAAACGTATTCAATTTTCCACTCGGCCGGGAGATTGACGGAACCTTCGTAGGCATCTTCCCACAGGAGAGCAAGTCCCCGGAATCGGTCAGGCACTTTGAGACTTTCGGTCCGCACCATCGACCATTTCGGGCTACCGAAATCTGTCGATAAACCGTGCAGCCGGAGAGACATGCCCGACGGCTCCACCTCCCAATAGCCGCCCCCGATACAATGGTCGCCGGGCTCCAGGAGGTCTTTGTGATAGCAAACGTCTCCGAAACGGAGTACGCCGCGGGAAGTAAGAATGAATTTTTGCATACGTTTTCTTGAGTTATATTCCTTCCACAGCCTCTCCCCAGCCCTCCCCTGAAAGCCTCTCTCCAGCCCTCCCCTGAAAGCCTCTCTCCAGCCCTCCCCTGAAGGGAAGGGGCGGGAAGTTACTCCACATCGCTGAAGGGGATGGTGAAACGGCAGCCGTTCTTCCATTCGGAACAGCCGTAAGCCGTTTTGCCTTTCAGCATCGTCCCCTTGCCACAGACGGGACAAACCTTGGGGAGGGTGGCGAGTGTGTATTTTTTATCGGTTGCAGGAGATGCAGATGCGGGTTGGGCAGGAGCGGAAGCCTCTGCCTTCTTTCGCTTGGTAGCCTCCTTCTTGGGTTTTGCATCTTCATCTACAAAGGTGATGCGTGAGGATGTTCGGTCATTCTTCACACGCCAGCATATCTGATTCACCATGTCGGTGAGTTCGGCGATGAAATTCTTGGCCTCGTATTGTCCGCGTTCTATCTGACGGAGTTTATGTTCCCACTGACCCGTCAGTTCTGCACTTTTGAGGAGTTCATCCTGTATGATGCCTATCACCTCTATACCTGTCTGTGTGGCCATCAGGCTCTTCTTTTCCTTCTTGATGTAGCGGCGCTTGAAGAGTGTCTCGATGATGGCGGCACGGGTGGAAGGGCGGCCCAGGCCGTTCTCCTTCATGGCATCGCGCAATTCATCGCTGTCGCAGAGTTTTCCGGCTGTTTCCATCGCACGCAGCAGTGAGGCTTCGGTGTATGGTTTGGGCGGTTGTGTCTGTTTCTCGAGCAGCGACGGAAGGTGAGGTCCGCTCTCCCCCACCCGGAAATCGGGCATCACACCCATGGGCTCTTCTTCGTCGCCTTTCTTCTCGGGTTCTTCCTGTACCTGCGTATCGCCGGCATACACCACACGCCAACCGTCCTTAATGATGGTTTTTCCTGTCGCCTTGAAGGGCACTTGGGCCGACTCTGCGGTGACCGTCGTTGTGGCAAATTCGCAATCGGGATAAAACACCGCGATGAAACGTTTGCAGACGAGGTCATAGACCTTGCGTTCCAGGTCGCTGAGAGCCGCCTGCTGTCCTGTGGGGATGATGGCGTGGTGGTCGGTGACTTTCGCGTTGTCGAACACCTTCTTCGTCTTGGGCAGTTTGGCACCCACAGCGGTCAGCCGTTCGGTATATGCCTCATAACCGCGCAGTCCGCGCAGGATGCCCGGACATTTGGGATAGATGTCGTCAGAAAGGAAGGTGGTATCCACACGCGGATAGGTGGTCACTTTCTTCTCATAAAGAGCCTGGATGATGTTGAGTGTCTGTTCGGCAGAGAGTGAGAATTTGCGGTTGCAATCGACTTGCAGCGAGGTCAGGTCGTAGAGACGCGGAGGAGCCTCTTTACCCTTCTTCTTCTGGATGTCCTTGATTTCGAAGGGTTGTCCCTGAATCTGTGCCAGCGCCGCCTCGGCTTCTTCCTTCTGCATGAAACGCCCCTTGGTGGCATTGAAAGTCACATCGCGATAGAGCGTCTTGATTTCCCAATAGGTTTCCGAATGGAAGTTGACTATCTCCCAGTGGCGTTTCACGACGATGGCCAGCGTGGGAGTCTGCACGCGACCGATGGAAATCACCTGATGCCGGTCGCGTTGGGCATAGCGTATCGTGTAGAGACGCGTTGCGTTCATGCCCAGAATCCAGTCGCCGATACTGCGCGACAGGCCGGCAGCATAGAGGTTGTCGTATTTCTTCTGTTCTTCGAGGTGGGAGAAACCCTCGCGGATGGATTCATCGGTAAGCGACGAAATCCACAGCCGATAGACGGGCACATGCACTGCGGCTTTCTGCATCACCCAGCGTTGTATCAGTTCGCCCTCAATGCCGGCATCCCCGCAATTGACAATGAGCTCAGCCCGGTCGTAGAGACTCTTGATGACGTTGAATTGTTTCTCCACGCCTTTGTCGTCCAGCAGTTTGATGCCGAACCTCGGGGGAATCATGGGCAATGTGTCCATCCGCCAATGCTTCCACGCATCGGTATAGTCGTCCGGCGCCTTGAGCGAACAGAGGTGTCCGAAGGTCCATGTGACTTGCCACTCGCCGCCCTCATAATATCCGTCACGCCGCGTATTGGCCCCGAGCACCTGTGCGATGCTTTGAGCCACGCTGGGTTTCTCTGCTATGCAAACTTTCATTGTATTTCTTCCGATTTGGCCAATTTCGTCCATACGTAAATACCGTAGAAGGTATTGATGAGATAGACGGAATATTTGGAAACGGTCATAAACGAGAATTCCGAATCATTCATTCCCCAGATGGAGATGGAAAAGATGTTAATCACGAGCCACAGGAACCACTGCTCCACGTAGGCGCGCGTAGATATAAAAGTGGTGACGATGCCCAAGACGGTCGTTGAAGCATCCAGCCACAATTGGCCTTCATTGACATACTCTCCGCGGAATGAACTTATGTGGAGCATCTGGAAGAACCCCGACAGATGGGGGCCTGCATATTTCAAGAACTGCGCAAAAACAATCGTCAGTACCACAATGAGCACCAGATAGCTGCCCCTGACCTTCCAACTCATCCAACGGGTCTGTATCTGGTCAGTGTTCTTTTTGCGTTTGCGCTGGCTCCACCAGTGCCACCCGAGAAACTGCATGGGAAGGGTATATAGTAGCCTTTGGAGGGCATCTCCGTAAATGTGCTGCGAGAAGGCAATGTACATATAGAGAAAACACTCCACGATACCGAATATCCAGTTGGCCATCGAGCCTTTGGCACCCAGCACCACACAGAACACCCCCAGCAAGGCGCTCACTGCAGCTATGGCACTGTTGGCCGTCACCTCTCCTTTTATGACAAAAGAGGCAACGGACAGAGCCATAATGGCGGCAATGAGCATCCACTCGAACCAGTTCAGATTCCTGAAGGTGAGATAGAGCAGAGTCGCGTATTTGTTTCGCATCGTCGGGATTTGCCTGTGACCGGTTGGGGTCGTTTAATAGGAACGGGCTATCAGCACACGGTACTTGGCAGGCTTGCCCGAAACCATGTCTGTGCCTTCCGTCTGTTCGTAGGCAAAAGGCACGCAACGGATGGTGGCCTGTGTGTCTGCCTTGATTTGGGTCTCGGTCTCTTCGGTGCCGTCCCAGTGACAGAGGAAGAAGCCTCCGTCGTTGATGCGCTGTTTGAATTCTTCGTAGTTGTCGCACTCGTAGATGTGGGCGTCGCGGAAATTCCGGGCTTTGTTGTAGATGTTGGCCTGAATCTCGTCGAGCAGTTTTTCCACTCTTTCTGCGATACCCTCTACCGCTACGGTTTCTTTCTCAAGCGTGTCGCGTCGCATGATTTCTATCGTGCCGTTCTCGAGGTCGCGATTGCCCATCACAAGACGCACGGGCACGCCCTTCAGTTCGTAGTCGGCAAACTTGAAGCCGGGACGTTTGTTGTCGGCGTTGTCGTATTTCACGCTGATGCCTTTCTTCTCGAGATCGGCTGCAATGGCACCCAGTTTTTCGTCGAGTTTCGACATGTCTTTGCCACCGATGGGGATGATGACCACCTGGAGCGGCGCCACCTTGGGGGGCAACACCAGACCGTTGTCGTCGGAGTGTGTCATGATGAGCGCACCTATCAGTCGCGTCGAAACGCCCCATGAGGAAGCCCATACGGACTGAGGCTTGTTTTCCTTGTCGAGATAGGTGACATCGAAAGCCTTGGCGAAATTCTGACCCAGGAAATGGCTCGTTCCGGCCTGCAGGGCCTTGCCGTCCTGCATCATGGCCTCGATGGTGTAGGTATTGAGAGCACCGGCGAAACGCTCTGTCTCGCTCTTCACGCCTTGCATCACCGGCAATGCCAGGAATCCCTCCGCAAAGTCGGCATACACTTTCAGCATCAGCTGGGCACGGGCATCTGCCTCCTCGGCAGTGGCGTGGGCGGTGTGGCCTTCCTGCCAGAGGAACTCCGAGGTGCGGAGGAAGGGACGGGTACGCATCTCCCATCGCATCACGTTACACCACTGGTTGCAGAGCACCGGAAGGTCTCTCCAGGAGTGAATCCAGCCTTTGAATGTGTTCCAGATTATGGTTTCCGATGTGGGACGGATAATCAGTTCCTCTTCGAGCTTGGCTGTGGGATCGACTTCGACGGCAGTCTTGTCGGCGGTGGCACGCAGACGGTAGTGGGTCACAACGGCGGCCTCTTTGGCAAAACCTTCCACATGTTCGGCTTCCCGCGAGAAGAACGATTTGGGAATCAAGAGGGGAAAATAAGCATTCTGGACACCGGTTTTCTTGAACATCGTGTCCAATTCATGCTGCATTTTTTCCCAAATGGCGTAGCCGTATGGCTTGATAACCATACATCCGCGCACGGCTGACTGCTCAGCCAAATCTGCTTTTACGACCAGTTCGTTGTACCAGCGGGAATAGTCGTCGGCACGTTTGGTCAAATCTTTTAATTCTGTTGCCATGTTTTATTGTTACAGTTTGTTTTTCTTTGCCAATTTGAGCATTGCCTTCGAGGGAACGAAATAGAGCGTCACACGACGGTTCTTCTCCCGCTGGGCAAGATTTTTGTTTTCGGTCACGGGTGACATCGTCCCCACGCCGTAGGGATGGATGTGGGCCGAGAGGGCTCCTTGACGGCGAAACCATTGGGCCAACTGAACCGCCCGGGCCTGTGTGAAACGACGCAGATAGGTGTCACTGCCGTTATTGTCAGAGTGGCATGCCACAATGACTGAAGCCATCGGGTCATTGCCCTTCAGCAGATGAAGGAAGGGACGCAGATGAATCTCCGCAAAAGGAGAGAGCACCGAGTCGTTCGACTGGTAGATGAACCTCGCGGGAACCGTCACCTTGAAGATGGCCTCGCCCGGACCGGTCAAGGCACACTGGCACCCGCGCAAGTTGCCCAGCCGCCGGCTTTCTTTCTGCCAGTAACTGCGCACGTTCTTCATCGTTTCGTATTCTCCCGTCACGTATGCCTGTTCGCCGTATAGGTTCTGTTCCGCCTCGGGAATGCGTTCGAAATTCTGGGCCGACAACGGCAGGACAACGCTCAGGGCCAGGAGGAGGGTTACAAGTTTTGTCTTCAAGAGTTCTGTGGCTTTAGCGATGAATCCGTTATTGTAGGGTGTCCTCATAGTCCATTTCACAGCGCACCACCCAAGCCACCGTTTCGGGGTCGAGTTTGGGGTGTGCGTGACGGAACTCTTCGTCCTTCTTGAGCGCCCGGACCACATATTCGTTCAAGTCGTCCACATCGATTTCCACCTCGTCTTCCTCTTCGAGATAGCCGTTCACCTCATAGTATTCATAGACCAAATCCGAGATGTAGAGCACCTCGTCGTCGGTGAATTTGCCTTTGGCCTCCTGGGGAAGGTTGGCCTGAATATATTTCACAGCTTCCTGATCGTCAAAAATGCTGTCTTCTAAATTTTCTGCCATAGTTCTATTTGTTGTTTGTTTTCAATAATTTCGTAAGGGGCGGGATGTTGGGCATATTGGGAATCGTCTTCTTCAGATTCGCCAAAATGGAATAGTGCACCTCCTCGAATCCGTAGCGCAGATTGTTCAGTCGCTGTGCCTCGGGCTTGGCGGGGGTCAGTACATGGAGGCCGGCGGGAATGGTCTGGATATCGACCACGCCCTTCATTTCGAACGGCTCGCCGTCCACGTGCACAGGAGTCTCGACAGGCAAAACGATGCGCACATGCGACGACCGGAAATAGAGCACGTTGGGATTCTTGTGGATGGTCCCGTTGAAGAGCTGCATCACCAGTTGGGGAATGCCTGCCGGCGGAAAGGGTTTGATGAGCGTAATGTCCATCTGGCCGTCGTCCATCGTGGCTTCAGGGGTGATTTTGGCATCGTTGCCCCATTGGGAAGCATTGCCTACACAGATGAGGAACGCCCGTTCACGGATTCTCTCGTCGTCGGTGTAGATGGAATAGGTCTTCGGATCGTAGTTCCGCAGATGGTCTATCACTTCTCTCACATAGGTGAATGCCCCGCGCTGTCCGGCTTGGGCAAACTTCTGGCTGATGTCGGCATCGAAACCTACGCCGGCTGTACAGAAGAAGATATGTTCGTTGGCTTTGCCGTAGTCTATCGCCTCGCGATGGTTCCCGACTATCACCTGCATCGCCTTTTCGCTTTCGAGCGGGAGGTGAAGATGACGGGCCAATCCGTTGCCGGATCCCATCGGAACAATACCGAAAGCCGTCTTCGTTCCCACCAGTCCGCGTGCCGTCTCGTTCACCGTGCCGTCGCCTCCTACGGCCACGACCGTGTCGAACCCTTTTGCGGCAGCCTCGGTGGCCAGTTCCGTGGCATGTCCCCCGTAACGGGTTTCGCAAAAATCGACATCGAACTTTTCAGGCATGAACGAATGCTCCACCAAAGCCGGTATCTCGTCCTTGGGTCGCACGCCTGCGATGGGGTTCACTATGATTCGTATAGTTCGTTTCTCCATATTTAATATAAAATCGCGCCGCAAAGATACGTTTTTTTTTGCAGATTTCCCAATTTATGGGCAGAAAATATGAAAGTTAAACATTTTTTCACGCATTATGTATCAATATTACATTGGTTTTTGTTATCTTTGCAGCCTAATTTTCAACATCCGATGAGTTTGCTTCAAGAAAAACTTGCCAAATATACCGAACCCCAACGTGTCAAAGCTTCGGGTGTCTATCCCTATTTCCGCGAAATGGGAAGCGACCAGGACACCGAGGTCACGATGAACGGAAAGAAGGTGCTGATGTTCGGGTCGAATGCTTATCTGGGCCTCACCAACCATCCCAAGGTGAAAGAAGCCGCCATTGAAATGACCCGCCGATATGGCACGGGATGTGCCGGCTCGCGGTTTCTCAACGGTACGCTCGATATCCATGTCGCCCTCGAGAAGCGTTTGGCCGCTTTTGTGGGGAAAGAAGACGCGCTGGTTTACTCCACCGGTTTCCAAACCAACTTGGGGGTCATCTCCTGCCTCACGGGACACGAGGACTACATCCTGTGGGACGAACTCGACCATGCCTCCATCATCGAGGGCAAGCGGCTTTCCTTCAGCCATGACTTCAAATTCCGTCACAACGACATGGTGTCGCTCGAGAAGAAACTCCGGCTCTGTAACCCCGACAAAATAAAACTCATCGTTGTGGACGGTGTTTTCTCGATGGAAGGCGATGTGGCTCCCCTCCCCGAAATAGTGAAGCTGGCCGGGCAGTACAAGGCTTCCGTGATGGTCGATGAAGCCCACGGTCTGGGTGTCTTCGGGCACCGGGGACGCGGTGTGTGCGACCATTTCGGGGTCTCCAATCAGGTGGATCTCATCATGGGAACCTTCTCCAAAAGTCTCGCGTCCATCGGCGGATTCATTGCCACAGACAGCGCCACAGCCAATTGGCTGCGCCACAACAGCCGGTCTTTCATCTTTTCGGCTTCCCTCCCCCCTGCCGCTGTCGGCACCGTCAATGCCGCCCTCGACATCATGGAGAACGAGCCGGAGCGAATCCAACACCTTTGGGACATCACCAACTTCGCCCTCCGTGGGTTCCGCGAGATGGGCTGCGAGATAGGACATACCTGTTCCCCCATCATTCCGCTCTTCATCCGCGATTTCGACAAAACACTGCTCGTCACCCGAATGCTGTGGGACGAAGGACTGTTTGTCAATCCTGTCGTGCCGCCGGCTGTGCCCTCCGCAAGCACGCTCATCCGGTTTTCGCTCATGGCGACCCACACCCGGGAACAGGTGGAAATCGCTCTCACCATGATTCAGAAGGTGTTCAAAAAACTGAATTTGATATAAAACAATATAAGTATGGAACTGTTTCAGAAAATCCTCCGTTGGGGATTCTATCTCCTGGCGGCGCTGACGGTGGTTCTCTGGCTGCTGGACTACAAAGCCTCATGGACCAACCACTACTGGGTGTGGACGGGATTCGTGGCCGTAGGCTGTTCGCTCACCCGTTTCTTCACCCGCATGATTTGATGCAAAATCCTGCGGCAAAGCCCCATTCGTTTACTTGGGACACTTGAGACATCACTTGTCCCATCTTGCGCTACTTCCTTCCTCCACATCACCGCCCTAAGTAGGTGGTAAAAATAACCTGCCTCAACGCTCTCTGTCGCTTCGCGACCCTTTACGGGCAAATGTTCGATTTTGAAGCAGGTTATCCTTGCGCCCTTCGAAGTAGCATTGCAGCGTATCTACCAACAGCGACTTGCCGAAGCGGCGCGGCCGGCTGAGGAAGAAATTGACGGCATCGGTCGTCACCATCTTCCATATATTGTTACAAATATTGGACTGAAATCTGGGTGCCGTTGTGGATTGCGGGCGGCATAGCGAGTCCTGTCAAATGTGGCCTACATACCCGTCAAACATGGGTGTGACCCCGAAATTTTGTGCAGAACGTTCTCCGAACTTCGGAAACTCCATTGAGTATGCTCAAAGCGTTTTCCGAACTTCGGAAATCCAATTGAGTATGCTCAAAACGTTTTCCGAACTTCGGAAATCCAATTGAGTACGCTCA
>CALBPV010000102.1 GCA_937899265.1 uncultured Bacteroidales bacterium | reverse complement strand
CTTGGGCTTCTTCTTTCTCGTGGGCTGCGATGAGTTTCTCCTGAACGTCGTTGGGGCAGAGTTCGTAGGAGGAGGGGACCATTGAGAAGGAAGCGGCGCCGCCGGTGGTGGCGGAGAGCATGGTTGAGTAGTCGGCCATTTCGCTGAGGGGCACTTTGGCGAGGAGTTTCTGGTAGCCCTTCTCGGCGTTCATCCCTATGATGAGACCGCGTCGGTTCTGGATGTCGGTCATTACGTTGCCCACGAATTCGTCGGGGCAGACGACCTCGACATCATAGATAGGTTCGAGCACTTTGGGGCCTGCCTTGCGGAAGGCTTCGCTGAAGGCGTTGCGTGCGGCGAGCATGAATGAGAGTTCGTTGCTATCTACGGGGTGCATTTTGCCGTCATAGACAACGACGCGCACGTCTCGGGCGTATGAGCCAGTGAGGGGGCTCTGTTCCATGCACTGCATGACACCCTTGAGGATGGCGGGCATGAATCGGGCATCGATGGCACCGCCGACGACGGAGTTGATGAATACGAGGTGTCCGCCCCAGGGGAGTTGAACTTCTTCTTTTCCCTTCATGGTGACGCGGTACTCTTTGCCCTCGAGGTTGTAGGCGGTGGGGTCGCTCATTCCCTCCTGGTATGGCTCGACGATGAGATGCACCTCGCCGAACTGGCCGGCTCCGCCGGACTGTTTTTTGTGACGATAGTCGGCCCGGGCGGTTTTGGTGATTGTCTCGCGGTAGGGGATACGCTGGTTGGAGAAAGTGACATCGAGTTTGTCGAGGTTCTTAAGGCGCCATTCGAGCACACGGAGGTGGAGTTCGCCCTGACCGTGGATGAGGGTCTGGCGGAGTTCTTTGGACTGTTCGACTTCCCAGGTGGGGTCTTCGAGGCGCATACGGGTGAGAGCGAGCATCATCTTCTCGGTGTCGGCCTTGTTGACGGCGGAGATTGCTCGAGTAATCTTGTAGGGTGGGAACTTGATGAAATTGAATCGCCAGTCGATTCCATCCTGATTGAGGGTATTTCCTGTGCGGATATCCTTCATTTTGACGGTACATCCGATGTCACCGGCCTGAAGTTCAGAGACCTTGACGCGGTTGGCACCGGAGCATACATAGAGAGTGGAGAGGTGTTCACGGCTTCCGCGGTCGGCGTTGACGAGGTCATCGCCCTCGTGGACGGTACCGCTCATGACCTTGAAATACTGAACCTCGCCGATGTGGGGTTCAATGCCGGTTTTGTAGAAATAGAGGCTTGTGGGGCCGTTGGCATCGAGTTTGATTTCCTCGCCGCGGGTGTTGTGGATGGCGGGCATTTCGTTGACGAAAGGCACGACATTGCCCAAGAACTCCATGAGGCGGTCGATGCCCATGTTCTTGGCGGCGCAGACGCAGAATACGGGGTAGATGGAGCGGGAAACCATGCCTTTGCGGATGCCTTCGCGCATCTCGTCCTCAGTGAGGGTTTCCGACTCGAAGAACTTCTCCATGAGGGATTCGTCGCCTTCGGCAGCGGCCTCGACGAGGGCGTGGTGCAGTTCGGTGGCGCGGTCGAGTTCGGCTGCGGGAATGTCCTCGACGGTGAGTTTGCCGTCGTCCGAATAGGTGAGTTGCTTCATGAGGATGATGTCGATGAGCTGGTGGAAGTCCTCGCCGGTTTTGACGGGATACTGGACTTGGATGACACGGGGTCCGAAGGTGGACTTAAGGTCGCCCACGATGGTGGTATAGTCGCACTTGGGGCTGTCGAGCTGATTGACGAGGAATATGACGGGTTTGTTGAGCTGCTCGGCATATCGGAAATGGTTGCGTGTACCCACCTCGGGGCCTACGGAACCGTTGATGAGGATGAGGGTTGTGTCGGTGACTGTCATCGCGGTTATGGCCTGTCCCACGAAGTTGTCCATACCGGGGCAGTCGATGATGTTGAGTTTCTTGTCGTTCCATTCGGTGTAGAACGGGGTACTGAAGATGGAGTATCCGTAGGTTTTCTCCACGGGGAAATAGTCGCTGACGGTACTCTGTTGGGAGATACGTCCCTTGCGGGCAATCTGCCCCGAGACAAAGAGCATGGTCTCGGTGAGGGTTGTCTTACCCGCCCCGTCGTTGCCGAGCAGGGCGATGTTCTTGATTTCTTGAGATGAATAAACTTTCATAACTGCTTTAGGTATTTATTAAAACAAATTGGGATTGACACTTATTCGGTCTAAAGTCTAAAGTCTAAAGTCTAAAGTCTAAAGTCTAAGGTCGGTTCTCGGTTAACGGTCTAAGGTCTAAGGTCGGTTCAGGGTTGA
>CALBPV010000101.1 GCA_937899265.1 uncultured Bacteroidales bacterium | reverse complement strand
CGCCTGCAAAACAGCTGAGGATGATGCGCCAGGAGGCTACACCCGTAACAATGAGAATGCAGGCACCGATGAGGATGGCCAATGTGGAAGTCTCGGCAAAGGAGCCGGGAATGAAGCCCAAGAAGGCATCCAAGGTGTTGAATGTGGCGGGATTGAACGTGCCTTCAGCGACCTGAGCCAAAGGAGTAGCCACGGAGACGGCATCAACACCCTCCACGCCGCCGAACCCGAGGGCAGAGCCACCGCGCACGAAGACGTCCGTGCCGGACATGACAGTGGGGTAGGCGAAGAAGAGGAATGCACGTGCGATAAGCGCGGGGTTGAAGATGTTGTAACCCGTGCCGCCAAAGACCTCCTTGGCAAAGACAACGGCAAAGGCTGTGGCCAAAGCGATGGTCCAAAGAGGTGTCTCGGCAGGCATGACAGCAGGAATGAGGATGCCTGAGGCCAGAAAGCCTTCGGCCACCTCCTCGTGCTTGTAGGCAGCCACACAGAACTCGATGCCCAAACCTACGATGTAGGTCACGATGACCTTGGGGAGGAAGAGCAGGAGACCGTAGAAGAAACAGGACCAGAAGCATGTCTCCTGACCGAGAGCGGAGAAGTGCTGATAGCCTTCGTTCCACATACCGAAGAGCAATGCGGGGATGAGGGCTATGATGAGCGTGGAGATGACGCGCTTGGAGTCAACGCTGTCGTGAACCTGCACACCGCGGCGGGGAGCCGTTGTGGAGGGCACGAAAAGGAAGGAGTGGAAGGCATCGTAGAATGACCAATACTTCTCCCATTTGCCGCCCTTTTCGAAAAGGGGAGCAACGTTCTTGTCAATGTATTGTGAAAGCTTGTTCATTATTCCATTTCTTTTTTGAGACGTTTCAAAGCATCGGCAATGACTTGCATGACAGGTGTCTTGGAAGCATCAACGAATTCACAAAGAGCGAAATCTTCCGGAGCCACCTCGTAGATGCCCAGCTCTTCCATCTTGTCGATGTCGAAAGCGAGAGCGGCCTTGAAGAGATGCTCGGGATAGATATCCATGGGGAAGAACTTCTCCCAGTCGCCGGACACAATCAAAGCACGGCGACCACCCTTGAGGCGGGCATCGAGCGTCCAGAGTTTCTTGGGGAGGAAGGCGGAGAGGGAAGAACGCGACACGCTGTAGCGAGAACAGCCGGGGGTTGCCCAACCGAAGAGTTCGGCGTTGTCTGAACCGTCGGGTATGACGGTGAGTGTCTGGGTCTGAGCTCCGAGGACACCGTCACGTCCCACGTTTTCGCCGGTGAGGACGTTGCCGGAGATGAAGCGCTGGAGGTATTCGGCCTGCTTGACCTTGCCGGACGTAATGCTGGCTATGGAGGAGCCGGGGAGAACCTTGGCGTAGGCGGGAGTGAGAATTTCGGAACCTGCAATGGTGATGACGCGGGTGAAATCGAGACTGCCGGCCAATACGCGACCTATCACGATGACATCCTGGGCTGTAGCGGTCCATACCTTCTCGCCCTTGTTGATGGGCTTGATGCGGTTGATTTGTACACCGACGTTGCCGGCGGGATGAGGACCTTCGAACTCGTAAATCTCACAATCGCTGAGATTGAGCTGAGTGCGGGCGGCCACACCCACATAGACTTTGCCTGAAGTGAGGCGGGAGAGGGCCGTGATACCAGCCTGAAGCGCAGCTTCCTGTCCCTTGACAACCATCTCGAACGAGGGAGCCAAAGGAGCTGTGTCGAGCAGAGAGACGAAGATGTCGCGGGGCTGAACCTCGGGGTCGGCAATCGTGCAGTAAGGACGCTGAACGAGGAAAGGCCATACGCCACGTTCGAGCATAGCTTTCTTGACTGCGTCGGCCGAAGCCTTGCGAGGATCGATTGCGGGAAGTGATGTACTCGTGCTCTTGCCGTCCTTCTTGACAACGACGGAAAGCACTTTGCGCCGTTCGCCGCGATTGACGGACTCGAGGGTGCCGCTCACCGGGCTAACGATTTGAATCTCGGGATGAAGCTTGTCGCAGATGACGGGTTGCCCCACAGCTACAGGCTCTCCTGCCCGGACAAGGATTTTGGGGGTGAGACCGTTGAAGTCGTCCGGAACAAAGGTCCAAGACGGGTCTTCCTTGACAGAGGCCATGCTCTGCTGGGGCACACCTTCCAATGCGATGTCCAAGCCTTTCTTGAGTTTAATCAAACTTGCCATTAATTGGATTGTTTATTATATATTTTGTAGTTTTCTCAAAAACGTGCGCAAATATAGTGAAAAAAAATTAAATGGAGGGTTGGTGTGAACCCTATTTTAAGTTTTTGGGCCAAATGAATCGGAGGTTTCAATTGTTTGGAAAGCAGAGGTGTCAAAAAACGAAGCCCATCCCACAACGGGGACGGGCTTCTGAATTTGAAGACAATGATGTAAAAACGTGGTTATTCCTGAGGTGCTTCGGCAGGACGGGTAACCTCGGGTTTGCCTTCGTAGTCGAGCTGCAGGAAGTTGCGGGGATTGGACTTTTGGGCGAATTCGCCGAGGTACTTTTCCCAAGCCGCCATGTCGGGCATGTCGCCCTTGGACCAAGAGGAGCCGAAGAAATAGAACGCGGTAGCATTCCGCGTGGGCATGAGGGCAAGCATGTGGCCGGTAGCACCGGAACGAGCCTTCATGTCGAGGGGATTTTCTTTGGAGTCCCAAGGCTGGATTTTTGCATCTGCCATGAAGGGAGCCACTACACCGATGAAGATTTTGCCGTTGACATCGACACCGCCCTGCGAGGGATCGGTAGGATCGGCATAGGCGATGTATTTGTTCTCACGGTTGATGACATATTCGGCACTCTCGGTATGGGTCACAATACCGGCAGCCACCTGGACAGTCTCGTCATCGGAGAGACCTTCATAGCTGACAATCATCATGTTCATGCGACTGCCTGCCTGAACGCCCAGAATGCGATGTTCGATGTAGTCCTTGCCGTCGAGCGTTTTCTTCTCGAAGTCGAACTTGACATAGAGTGCCAAGGGACCTTCTTCGAGAATCTCGTAGTCGGTATAGCAATAGGGATAGACGATTTCACCGTCCTTGTAGAGAGCGGGAGCGCCGCCGCCCAACGTGGCACCTACCTTGTAGCAATCGAGGCCGTAGCCGTGGTCGAAGTGATAGGAGGTGGCGTAGTCCACGCTGTCGGCGGCAGCTTTGTTGCCTGCGGCCTTGAGCGAGTCAATCTCGTGGCGTGCAGAACTCTCGCTGTTGTAGCGGCTCTCAACCACGAGGTCGCGCGTGTTGGCTTTGGTCCACACGTCGAAGCCATAGGCACGTTCGCCGGAAGCCTGAAGGTCGGGACCATAGCAGCGGTAGGCCGAGAATTCGTTCTCCCAGGCGAAGTCATCGACACGCTCGGGATACTGACGGCCGGCCACCACAGGAGCAAACTCAACAGGGTCGCCGAGAGTAAAGCAATATTCAGCCGTACCGTTGGCTGCAACGGTAGCAGGGAACATCACGGACTCCATGTGCGGATTCATCTTCGACAGCTGGTAGGGGAGCTGTTCTCCCTTGGCATCGAGGAGAACGAGCCGGTCGGTCGATTGGATGCCGAGTTTCTGCTGGATGGCATCCCAAGACACATCTACGAGTTCGCCGTTACGGTCGAATCCGAGAGTATTGGTGACAGTCACCTTGAGCACGGGCGTTTCGGCCTTCTTGGAACAAGCGGCCAACGCCAAGCCTGCAACGGCTAAAAGAAACAGTTTTTTCATCGCGGAGGGTTTACTTAGGCTGCTTGCCGATGTAAGCGAGGATACCGCCGTCCACATAGAGGATGTGGCCGTTGACAGCATCGGAAGCGTGAGAAGCAAGGAACACAGCGGGGCCGCCCAATTCAGCAGGATCGAGCCAACGTCCGGCAGGTGTCTTGGCGCAAATGAAGGAGTCGAAGGGGTGACGGCTACCGTCGGGCTGACGCTCGCGGAGAGGTGCTGTCTGAGGTGTGGCAATGTAGCCGGGGCCGATGCCGTTGCACTGGATGTTATATTCGCCGTACTCCGAGCAGATGTTGCGTGTAAGCATCTTGAGGCCGCCCTTGGCAGCAGCGTAAGCCGATACGGTCTCGCGGCCGAGTTCGGACATCATGGAGCAGATGTTGATAATCTTGCCTTCCTTGCGCTCCATCATCTCGGGGATGACAGCAGAAGAAACGATGAAGGGACCTACGAGGTCGATGTCGATAACCTGCTGGAATTCGGCACGCTTCATTTCGTGCATGGGAATACGCTTGATGATGCCGGCATTGTTGACGAGGATGTCAATCTGACCCACTTCGGCGTGGATTTTCTGAACTGTCTCGGCCACCTGTTCTTCTTTGGTCACGTCGCAGACGTAAGCCTTCACATTGGTGATGCCGGCCTCTTTGTAGTTGGCAAGACCTTTCTCAACGGCAGCTTCGTTGATGTCGTTGAAGATGATGTTCTTGATGCCGGCGGCAACGAATGCCTTGGCGATGTTGAAACCAATACCGTAAGAAGCGCCGGTAATCCAGGCATTCTTGCCTTCGAGAGAAAATGCTTTTAAACTATCCATAGTTTTCTTGTTTATTATATGTTATAGGATGAATAATGATACGACGGAGTTGCAGGAGCGACCCCGTCGAAGGTGTTGTTTATCTCAATTCGGTCTCCTTGTAGAAATCCTGGTCGCCGTAGTCGAGGTTTTCGCCGCCCATACCCCAGATGAAGGTATAGCAAGCGGTAGCGCAAGCCGAGTGGATGGACCATTCGGGAGAGAGGACAGCCTGGTCGCCCTCCATCCACACGACACGTGTTTCCTGAGGTTCGCCCATGAAATGGCAAACAGCCTGTCCCTTGGGCACCTCGAAATAGAAGTAAGCCTCCATGCGGCGGCTGTGGGTGTGGGCGGGCATGGTGTTCCATACGGAACCGGGCTTGAGTTCGGTCATACCCATCTGGAGCTGGCAGGTGGGGAGCACTTGGGAGACAATCATACGGTTGATGACGCGGTCGTTGGCACCTTCCATGCTGCCGAGTTTGAGGATGTTGGCCTCAGCCTTGGTCACTTTCTTGTCGGGGTAGGTGGTATGAGCCGTAGTGGAGTTGAAATAGAACTTGGCGGGCTGATTGCCGTCCTTGGAGATGAAAGTTACGTTGCGGTCGCCCCGGCCGAGATAGAGAGCCTCTTTGTAGTTGAGTTCGAACTCGGTGTCGCCGACTTTGACGATTCCGGTGCCGCCGACGTTGAAGATGCCCAACTCTCGACGGGTGAGGAAATAGTCGGCCTTGAGGGGATCGATGGCTTCGAGGGGGAGCTGCTCGAGAACGGGCATGGCACCGCCGACAACCATACGGTCGTACATGGAATAAACCATATTGACCTCATCCTGTGTGAACAGGGTGGGAATCAGGAAATCCTTACGGATGCGAGCGGTGTCATAATGCTTGGCATCTTCGGGATTGGATGCATAACGCAGTTGATAGTTCGTTTTCATTGAATAGTTGAGTTGTAAACTTGTAAATTAGTTTAAAATTGTTGCGGACTTAAAGAACGCTTTCACGCAAGATGATGTCGTGCTTCACGATGACACGCTGCTGAGGCGGACGCATCTCCTCGTTGTCGGCCTTGTTGATACGCATCAGGAGCATCTTGGCAGCCAGTTCGCCGAGACGTTGCTGGTGAAGGTCGATGGAGGCGAGGGGAGTCTTGAGATAGGGGTCAAGACTTTCGTTGGCCACACCGACAACGGCAATGTCATTGGGCACATTGAGACCCTTGGAGATGAAGGTGTCCATAGCAGCGATGGCAGAGAAGTCGCCGGCAGCAAAGATTCCGTCGGGCTTTTCGTCCATCTCCATGATACGCAGGGCAACCTCCGTACCTGTTTCGAGCGTGATGGCATTCTCAAACACCCATTCCTTGCGGAAGGGGAAGCCGAGGTCCTCGATGGCTTTTTTGTAGCCTTCAAAACGATCGACGTAAGACTTCAGCGTCTGAGGTCCGGCAAAATGGCCGATTCGCTTGCAGCCCTTTCGAGCCAATTGCATCGTGGCATCGTAGCCAATCTGGAAGTTGTCGTTGGAGACGGTGTCGGACTCGGTGATTTGAGGCACGCGGTCGAAATAAACCAGAGGAGTGTTTCTCATGCCGCACTCCACCTCGTAGGAGGGATGGATGCTCTCGACCGAAAGCGATACGGCAATGCCGTCCACCTTCTTGGCGAGCAAGGCACGGATGGCAGCTGTCTCGTCGAGAACGTTCTCATTGCTGGCGGCAATGATGACGTTGTAGTTCTGCCGCTGGGCTGTCTCCTGAAAGGCACTGATGATGCCGGAGAAGAAATTGCGGTCGATACGAGGCACAACGATGCCAAGAGCAGAGCCGCGTCCGGTGCGCAAATGGTGAGCAATGGGATCCGGTGCATAGTTCAACTCCTGTGCCAGTTTTTGGACAGCATCTCTCATTTTTTTGCTGATACGAGTGTTCCCCGCCAATGCACGTGAAACGGTGGAAGCCGTCGTATTGAGACGCTTAGCCAAATCATAGATGGTAACTTTCCCTTGTTTACCCATAATATTTGAATTTTAAATTAGAAATGAACAGACAATATTTTCACGGTGCGAAGATATGAAAAATATTTGATATTTCCAAATTTTCAGAGATGAATTTTAAATAAAATGCGCAAATTTTACATTTTTTGCACTTAATTGATTTTTTTTGTTGTCCATTTAGGCTGTTTTTCAGCGGTTTGGGATAAAAACAGAGCTCCGACATGACGCCGGAGCTCCGGGATGATTCACATTGAGGGGGTGGATGCTTCGCTCGCAGCAGGTTCGGCGGGAGCCACTGAGGGGTACTCCGCCTGTGGTCCGGAAACCACGGGTTTGGGGTGTTTCAGTTCTTCGAGTTCCGACTTGGCCCGTTTCATGCGAGGTGCATAAATGATATATGCAATCAGGTAGCCGAGCAGAATGCCGGGAACGAAGCCGAACACCATGTATTTGGTGAGTTCTGCATTCGTTGCCACAAACTGGGTGTCGCCATAGGTCTGCTGAACCAGCCAGATAATGAGTGCGCATACCAAGAGGAGCACAAAAATGACTCTGACGGTTTTGCTGCGTCGGAACGTCAGCAGAATGACTGCTGCAAAAAGCAGCGTGCCCAGCACAATCCATGCCCGGATGGGCAGAGAGGAGAGGAAAATTGATAGCATTGACATATTGATAAGCAGTTTTCAAAATTATCTTATAATCTCAGCACGCAGGAAGAAACCCGCCTTATTTGTTTTGGAATTTTAAAGTGTTGCGTTCCCAGAACACTCCGTCGCTGAATCCTTGGATGTCTTTGTTGTCATCGGCCATCTGCAGCCGTTTCTCGGCGAGAAGACAATAGGGCATTTCCCTTTCGATGCCGACCCAATGGAAACCCAGTTTCTTGGCGGTGACAGAGGTCGTGCCGCTGCCCATGAAGGGGTCAAGCACTGTGCCTCCGGGGGGACAGGATGCCAACAGGAGTTTGGCGAGCAATTTTTCGGGTTTCTGGGTAGGATGGTCCGTATTTTCGGGCATACTCCAAAACGGAACCGTAATGTCGTCCCAAAAATTGGAAGGACAGGTGTCGCGGAAGTTTCCGTCCTCGGTGGCATGCCAGTCTTTGGGTTTCCCGTTCCTTCGGTAGGGAGCTTTGACCAGACGTCTCACCTTCACCGCATCGACATTGAAATAATAGTCGGACGGATTGGCTACGGCAAACCAGATATCTTCCATGCCGTTTTTCCAATTGCGGGCAGCTCCACGTCCTTTCTCGCGTTGCCAGGTGATTCGATTGAGTACAGACAGATGTCTCGAGAGCACCCGTTGGAGGATGGCTGTATTTTTCCAGTCTCCGCAGAGATAGACGGTTCCGGAGGGTTTGAGTTTCTGCAGGAGGGAGCCCATCCAGCTTTCCATCCAGGCGTCGTATCCTTCGTCGCTCTTTGGGTTCCATTTCTGTCCGTTATACACCTTATATATATTATAAGGAGGATCCAGGAAGATAAGGTCGGCGAAACGGTCGGGCAAGAGAGGGAGCAATGCCATCATGTCGCCACAGAAAGAGCGGTCGGTAATGTCTTCGAGAAACAGCAGTTCCGCGAGCGACTCCACCCGAATCACTCTCTCCGCGAGAACCTGCTGTTCCCCGGGAGAGAGAGAGAGGGTACGGTTTTGTATGCCGCGAGGTTTGGTCGTCATTCAATGACAGGGATTTGTGGAATGAGTTTCACTTCGCTGTTGAGACCGCAGGGAATCGTGCCCCACGACTTGAAGTCGGACTCACGTGTCGTGCCCGGGAGCGGAGCGATGTTGGCGTTCTTGAATTTGCGCCAGGGTTTTCCTTCACGATCCATTTGGGCAATGCTGTTGGCGGCCAGACCAGTCACTTGTATTTCGATGACGTTTTTGCCTTTCTTGAGATATTTGCCGATGCTGAGACGATAGGGTACGGCAAATACTGTGCCGGCATCCTGTCCGTTCACCCAAACGTGGGCACTCTCGCGTACGTCTCCCAAATCCAGCATCCAGTCGGCATAGCCGGCTTTCAACATCTTTTTGGGAATTTCAACCGTTGTCCGATAGGAACCGGTTCCGCGCAGGGTGTTGAGTCTCTCGTCGCCGAGGGCGGTCCAAGGCTTGAGACTTTCAAGACGGAACGTTTCGTTCACCTGAGGCTCGGACTTCGGGAAAGAAAGCGTCCATGGGGCGGTGAATGCTATTGTTTCGGCAGCATCTTTCATGTAAGTCCAAGGGGCAATGTCGGCTGTCAAAGGCTGATTGTAGGTCTGAAGGATGCAGCTTTCGCCCGATCGGAGCTGAAGTCTTACTTCTGTGGCACCCACCGAGTTCTTGCGCACGGATGCTTTGCCTTTTTTACCTGTCATGGGGTCGTAAATCATGGCATCGGAAGCATCGACAGCGAGTGTTACCCAACCGTCCACATCGTTTTTCTGGAGCGACGATATGAAGTAGTGGTAGCCGGTATCGTTGCGGCGGCGTATGCTCATCAGTCCGAAATCGCTCTTCATGGTTTCGGGCTTGATGTCGGAGGCCAGATTCAGCACAGCTTTATAGTTGCCGGCCGTGATGATGCGACCCTTGCCCAAGGGGTCAATTACACCGTCCACGGTGAACTGAGAGGTGGGGAGTTGGGCAACGGCATCGGCCAGTTTGTAGCGGCGTTCCGCCTCTTTGCCGAGTCCGGGAACATATTCGGGATATCCGGCTACAAAGATGATTGTAGCGCCCTCATTGGCCAAATCGACGATATGTTCGAGCGTCTCAGGCTGCATAAACTTCACCTGGGGGAGAATCAGTGCTTTATAGGTCGTACCTCCAGAAGTGACGATTTTGCCGTTCTCTACGCGGGTGTCGGCAATCATGCGGTCGGAAATATAGTCCATGTCGTAGCCGGCCTGATAGATGGTGTTGACCGCCTTCACGAATTTGGGGGCTTTCTTTTCCATGCCGTGGATGGCAAACATCACATAACGTCCCGGGAGGTCGTTGAGCATGTCGTAGAATGGAAGATAGACCAGGAAGTCGTTGTCGGGTTGACCCCACTGCATGAAACTCTGCGAGCGTGCGATGTATTGGAAGAACGAGGGTGCTGCTTCCCACAGGGTGTTGAAGGGAGACATCTCCATGGAAGCATAGAACAGCCATCCCGGCCATTCATCTTCACGCGGTGAATAGGTCGTTCCGTGGAAGAAGACGTGGTTCACGCCCGACACAAGCATCAAATCCATGTCGGGTTTGCACTGTGACAGCGATGTGCGGAAATGTTCGGTGAGCCAGGTGAAGGTTTCCGATGAAGTGTATGGTTTGCCTGTCACATGGGCTGCCGAACCGGCATATTTGAGCATTGAGAGGTCCGAGTCGTTCTTCTTCCAAAGGGAATCGGTGCGGAGTCCTTTGATTTTGAAGTCGGAGAGGCCGAATCCTTCGATTTCGGGAATATCCACGGCGGCATAGACATCCAACAGGTTGGCCGGAGAGCCGTGAGCCTGATTTCTCACGATGGCTCCTTGGCTATGAGCCCAATCGGCCCAATAGTGGGTGAAGACTTCGAGCAAGAGGTCGGACATGGTCTCGCGATAGTCCGAGAGCACCCGTTTGTGGTTCTCTGCCTTTTCGTTGAGGAACTCGGGGAAGTGGTCTTGCAGACGATACCCGCGACGGGCCTCAAACTCCGCAAGCATGCCGGGAGTCCAATCGGCCTGATAGACCTCGTAGCTGTCGTTGAAAAAGGTGTGCGGCACAGCCACACCAGTGCGCTTGAACGCATCGGTGAACTTGCCGAAATAATTCTTCACGGCCGTCGGGTTGAGGTGGTCCATCACGTATCCTTCACCGCCGGGAGCTGCACGTTTCACTTCCTGACGGGTGTGTCCGTTCCAAAGGGCAACGGCTTTGTAGTTCTTGGTTTTGTCAATGACGCAGGACAAGGTATTGTTGTTGACCGAAGAGCTGACATCGGTCACATTGCCGTCCTCATCATAGAGCCAAGCGCCTGCAAAAGTGGCATAGTTGATGTTCTTGAGTTTCTTTTCGTCTTTGGGGAGGAGGGAGCAGGCATAATCATCCGTCACGGTCTTTCCCCGTTTGAGCAGCCGTTTCTCGGCTTTGGTCAGTTCTTTGGCCGGAATCTCCCATTCATTGAAGATGGCCATCGAAGCTGCCTCGTTGAGGCTCACTTCGGGGCCGCCGAAAGGCCATCCCGTTCCGTTGTTCATGTCGATTTCTATGCCCAGACGTTGGCCTTCGGCCTCGGTGTGGCGCAATATCTCCATCCAGCGGTCGGAGAGGTAGTTGATGTCGTTTTTCTCGTTGCCCACCACTCCGTAGATAGGCGTGATTTCAACAGCACCGATGCCGGCGCGGGCATATTCTTCCAAACTCCATGTGAGGTTGGCTGTATCGACGGCAGAGCCGAGCCACCACCAGCGGGTGCCCGGCTTTGCTTCTGTCTTAATCTCTGGCCAATCGACAGACTGCGCTGAGAGGAGCTGTCCGAAAGAGGCGAGAGCAAAGAGGGTCAGAAAGATTTTTTTCATTTCTCAACGGTTGAGAGTTTGTAAACTTCACTTCCACAGAGCAGGAAACAACCCAAGCCGAAATCTTCGAAGTCGGGAGCTTTGTCGTAGAGCGTGGGCTGCGAGTCCTTGGGCTCTTTGCCGGTACCCTGGATGTAGCCGAGGAATCCGTCAGTGTGGACGGCATACTTCACCATTGCGTTCCAGGCCTTGGTGATGACGGGCATATACTTGTCGGCGGGGAGGTAGCCTTTGCGGACGGCCCATGCCATACCATATATAAACAAGGAGGTGCCTGAGGTCTCTTTCTCGCCGAAGTTGCCGGGGTCGTGGAGCGAGCAGTTCCAGAAACCGTCCGGACGCTGTACTTTCACGAGGGCTTCGCACATGGCGATGAGGTCGGCCTTGTAGTCGTTGTAGTGGGTTTCCGTCTCGGGAATCTCGTCCATGACACGCACCAATGCAGCTACGACCCATCCGTTGCCGCGTCCCCAATAGCAGTCTTCACCGTTGGGTTCCTTGTAGGGGGGATTGAAGTCGTGGTCTCTCCACCAGAGGCCGTCTTCGGCATTCCATAGACCGCCGTCCTCCCGGTTGCGTGTATATTCATACATCTGCCACATTTTCTCCCAATAACGCGTGTCGCCTGTGGTCTTGCCCAGTTTGGCCAACACAGGCATACCCATTTGAATGGCATCAATCCACCACCAATCGCTGCAGTCGGGGATATTGACCAGCATATTGCAGTGGGCGATGACGTTTTTCAGTTTTTCGGGTTTGGGCTCCAGCCTATACATGTCGATGTAAGTCTGCTCGCAGCAGTAATTGTCGGCATCGCGGGCGATGTTGCCCTGCTGGGCTGTATTGTTGAGTCCACGTGCTTTCCACTTGTGGAAATCGCACCACCGATACGTGTAGTCGTAGTATTCGTCCTTGGGGCAAATGCTATAGAGGGCCATTAGTCCTTCATAATAGACACCGCGCGTCCACAGATTTGACGAACGTATTCTATTGACGTTCGTCGGCTCGGTCGGGTCGGCATATTTTTTCATAAACCAGCCGTTGGTGAGCTCCATCGTCTTGAGAATTTCCTGGCGGGAGGGAAGTTCAGTCGGGAGCGAATCATTTTTCTTGGCCTCAACGGGCAGTGCCAAGAGAGCGGTTAAGCCCATAATCAGGATTTTGTTCATTGTGTGGAGTGGTGTTAAGCTGTTGTTTGAATCAATTTCTAAATCTCGGGGAAGTTCTGCCTACTGTCTTCATGCATAAAAACAGGGAAATAATACGCTTCTCCTCCTACCAGGCAAAACAAGGGAATCATTGTGCCGGACGCATTATCGGAACACATCCGGCACATTATGGAGAATAGTTTATTTGAACAGGGGAGAGGGATAGACTCCCTTGTCGGCAAGTTCTTTGAATTTATCGACCACACCCTGACGGTCGCTGGCGTAAGTCACGCCGAACCACTTGGACGGAGTGTCGAGGACGGCGCAGGTTGCTTTGCCTGCATGGATGAGGATATCCACCATGAGGGGAATGTAGAATTCACACTTGGGATTCTGAATGTTCTCGGAGAGGAACTTGGCAAAGTAGTCTTCCGATTCCTTGAAATACTCGGGAGTGAAGCCCCACATGTTCATCGAAACGGGAGTGTTCTCGGCGAGGGGTGTCTTGGTGTCGCCTTCGATAAACTTGATGACACCGTCTTCGTCGCGGATGATTTGTGTACGTTCTGTCACCTTGGTGAGGAAGCCCTGTTCGTTGGTCTCACATACGCCGCGTGCTACGGAGCCGCTTTCGGAGAGCGTGTTGCAAACGCGGTAGCCCACCATGCAGTATTCGCCTTTTTTGCCTTCTTTGTTCGAGAGGAAATCGGCAAGCACCTTGAAGCTCTCGCGTCCGTAATAGTCATCGGAGTTGATGACGGCAAAAGGCTCATGGATAACATCCTTGCCCATCATCACAGCATGGTTCGTGCCCCAGGGTTTCGTTCTTCCTTCGGGAACCGTGAAGCCGTTCGGGAGGTTCTCGAGATCCTGGAAAACAATCTCTACAGGAATTCTCTTCTCATACTTGGAAACAATCTTGTCGCGGAAGTCCTGTTCGAACACACGACGAATGACAAAGACAATTTTACCGAATCCTGCCTGAATGGCATCATAGATGGAATAGTCCATAATGGTCTCTCCGTTGGGTCCGAGACCGTCGAGCTGCTTGAGTCCGCCGTAGCGTGACCCCATACCTGCAGCCAGTACAAATAATGTAGGTTTCATACTTTTTTATTGTTGTTGAAAGTCATTTTTCAATAGCGACCTCAAGCCGAAACGACTTGAAAATCTCCACAAAAGTACGAAAAATTTTTCAAATAAAGTGTATTTTGGGAGTATTTTTTAAGAAAATGGAGTTAAAATTGCATTTTTTTTAATTTTTTTGCCGCTAATTCAACTTTTTTGCGTACATTTGCACCGTCGTTAGTGACAATTTTCTTTCATTGTTAACCCCAACAACTCATTTTGCCTATTGATTAAAACTTCTACGCTATTTTAATTTCAAAATTCGTAGATAGATGAAAAATCTTTCCGATGAAGCCCTGATTGCAAAGTTTGCTCAGGGTGCAAACGAGGCATTCGACGAGTTGTTGAACCGCTACAAAAACAAGTTGTTTTCCTACATTCTCACCATCGTGAAGAATCGGGACATAGCGGACGACATCTTCCAAGAAACCTTTACAAAAGTTATCATCACAATCAAATCCGGTCAGTATGCTGAGTCCGGACGGTTTGTCGGCTACCTTTTCCGATTGGCACACAACGATGTCATCGACCACTTTCGCCGTCAACAGAATGATTTGTCCGTGCATGAAGGAGATGTCGAATACGACCTCTTCAACAATGCCGAATTGGCTGACCCTTCTCTTGAGCAGGTGCTTTCCTCCCGCGAAGTGAAACGCGACATCCGGCGTCTCATCAAGTATTTGCCTGAAGACCAAAAGAAAATCGTTTACCAGCGTTACTACTTGGACATGCCGTTCAAGGAAATTGCCGCCCTTGAAGGCATCTCCATCAATACGGCTTTGGGACGCATACGCTACGCCATCATCAATATGCGGAAGATGGCCGAAAAATACAATATTTCGCTGGCTGTATAATTTTTTTACGGACTTCCACAATAAAATTCAACGACAAGCGTTCTATTAATACACCACGTATGATAATAGTAACGCTTGCCTATGAAGCATTTTTTTACACCTTCTCTTCAGTTGGCTCAGGTTTCAGCCACACAAGTTGACAAAATCCCGCAACTCGGAGAACCGAAGTCCCAAACGTTGGCATTCCTCCGTCTTTTCGCCAGACTCTATACGGCTCCTGTTCTGCTATCCGAACAATGAAACAAAAAAGCCTCGCCCTGTCGGCGAGGCTTTCTATTTGGGATGAGAATAATCGTCAGATGCCGCCACGGAAATCGGGACGGTCGTTGTTGTTGCGACGGGGACGACGTTCTCCGCGTTCTCCGCGGTCGCGACGGGGACGTTCGGGGCGTTCGCCGCGAGGTGTGCGGGCCGGGCGTTCTTCGTATCCATCGGGTTTCTCCTTGAGGGCACGCATAGAGAGACGGAACTTGCCGGTTTTTTGGTCTATCTCGAGGAGTTTGACGGTGACAACGTCACCTTCCTTGATGCCGGTTTCTTCCATCGTCTCGAAACGCTTCCAGTCAATCTCGGAAATATGGAGCAACCCTTCCTTGCCGGGCATGAACTCTACAAAAGCACCGAACGACTGGATGGTCTTGACGGGACCTGTGTAGATTTCGCCTACCTCGGGAAGGGCTACGATAGCCTTGATTTTGGCAACAGCAGCATCAATGGAAGCCTTGTTGGCCGAGGAAACGGCAACATGACCCACGCCGTCGCTTTCGTCGATGGTAACGGTAGCTCCGGTCTCTTCTTGAATACCCTGGATAATCTTGCCGCCGGGGCCGATGACGGCACCGATGAACGACTTGTCGATGTCGAAGGCCACCATGCGGGGAGCATGTTCTTTGAGGTCGGGACGTGTCTCGGGCTGAGCTTCGAGTATCTTGCCGAGGATATGTGCGCGTCCTTCTTTGGCCTGCTGGAGGGCTTTTTCGAGAATCTCGTACGAAAGACCGTTGCACTTGATATCCATCTGAGTGGCTGTGATACCCTTTTCCGTACCGGTCACCTTGAAGTCCATATCGCCCAGGTGATCCTCGTCACCGAGGATGTCGGTGAGTACGGCATACTTGTCGGAATCTTCGTCCTTGATGAGACCCATGGCCACACCGCTTACGGGACGAATCATAGGCACACCGGCATCGCGGAGTGCAAGACAGCCGCCGCAGACAGTTGCCATCGAAGAGGAACCGTTGCTTTCGAAGATGTCGGAAACGACGCGTATCGTGTAGGGGAAGTCGGACGGAATCATGGGCTTGAGAGCACGCCAAGCCAGATGACCGTGACCTATCTCACGACGGCCCACGCCTCGCTGTGCCTTTGCCTCACCGGTCGAGAAGGGAGGAAAGTTGTAGTGGAGAAGGAACTTGTCGTAACCCTGACGCAGAACGTCGTCTATCATCTTCTCGTCGAGTTTCGTGCCGAGAGTGCAGGTTACCAGAGCCTGTGTCTCACCGCGAGTGAAGATAGCCGAACCGTGAGGGCCGGGAACATAGTCTGGTTCAATCCAGATAGGACGCACCTCGTTGAGGGCACGTCCGTCGAGGCGCTTGCCTTCATCGAGTACACAACGGCGCATGGCCTCGCGTTCCACATCGTGGAAATAACGCTTAATCATTCCCACATATTCTTCGTCTTCCTTCTTTTCCTCGGGGAGAGCTTCGACATAACCTTCGCAGATAGCCTCGAATGCGGCTTCACGCTCGTGTTTGTTTTTGTTGCCCGACTGGGCGATTTCGTAGGCGGGCTGGTAGCATTTGGCTTTCACGTCGGCACGGAGGTCTTCGTCGTTCACCTCGTGGCAGTATTCCATTATAGGTTTGCCCACAGCTTCCATAAGTTCTTTCTGCACGAGGCAGTGGTCCTTGATGGCAGCATGGGCAGCCTTGAGGGCGTTGATGAGGTCTGTCTCAGAAACTTCGTTCATTTCGCCTTCGACCATCATGATGTTGTCGTAGGTGGCACCCACCATCAGGTCCATGTCGGCCTGCTTCATCTGTTCGAAGGTAGGGTCTATTACAAATTCGCCGTTGATGCGCACAACACGCACCTCCGAGATGGGACCTTCGAAGGGAATGCCGCTCACGGCCATGGCCGCTGAAGCGGCGAGACCGGCCAATGCGTCGGGCTGGTTGACTTTATCGGAAGAATAGAGCGTTACGTTAACGAACGTCTCAGCGTGATAGTTGCCGGGGAAAAGAGGACGGAGCACGCGGTCAATCAGACGGGAGGTGAGAATCTCGTAGTCGCTGGCTTTGCCTTCGCGTTTGGTGAAGCCTCCGGGGAATCGACCGGCTGAAGCATATTTCTCTTTGTACTCCACCGTGAGGGGCATGAAGTCCGTACCGGGTGTAACATCGCGTGCCGTGCAAACCGTGGCGAGAAGCATGGTGCCTCCCATGCGAAGCTCGACGGCACCGTCGGCTTGCTTGGCCACCTTACCCGTTTCGAGTGTGATGGTCCTGCCGTCACTGAGGGTAATTGTTTTCTTGATTGGATGAACCAATGTGTTTACCATAAAATTGTTTTTTATTGTTTTGATCTCAAAAAATGCGTGCAAATATAAGCTTTTTTCGTGAAATAAAAGCAAAAAAAACGAAAAAGTTACGTTTTTAATAATATTTTAGATGAAAAACTTGCTTTATCTTGATTTTTTCATTATCTTTGCACCACAATTTAATGATGAGAGCGGGCATAGTATGGCTCGCGCTCTTCTTTTTTTGACAATTCGAATAACTCTGTTTTGAATCTGTATGAAGATGAAAACTTTTTCTTTATTATATGTTGCTCTTTTCGCAACATTGGTAGCCGGTTGCAGTCATGACCGCAGAGCCAGCATCTCTGGCCGGGTGGCCAACGCCAAGGGCGAAAAGCTCTATTTGGAGCACTTGGGTTCCGGCCGGCCTGAAGTGCTTGACTCGATTGTGCTCGACGAGAAGGGCTCCTTCAAGTTCTCCCCGCTGGTCGAGGAGGGTCCCGATTTCTTCAACTTGCGGATGGTAACCCAGTCCATTCCGCTCGCGATAGATACGCTTTTGACTCCCGTCGAAGTGAATGCTTCCCTCCAGAATTTCGCTTCCGGCTATGAGGTGAAAGATGCTCTCAACCGGCGTCTCAAGGAAGCTGCCCAGGTCGGCAACGAGTTGCGTCGCAACGTTTTGGATTGCAGCCGCAGACTCAACGAAGGCCGACTCTCCCAAGAAGCATTCCGCGACACGTTGCGTGCTTTGGTGGACGGCTATAAGCAGGATATGCTCCAAAGCTATGTCTATCAGAATCCTTCCGACCCCGTGAGCTATTACGTTTTGTTCCAAAGTGTACGCGGCCTTTCCATCTTCGACCCCTACGATGCTAAGGACAATCGCGCTTTCGGTGCTGTGGCTACAGGTTGGGTGTTCAACTATCCCAACTCTCCCCGCTGCAAGTATCTCGAGAAGGTGACCAAGGAGGGACAGGTTTTGCGTGCCCGCGAAAGGATGGAAGCCCAGCGTGCCGACTCGATAGCACGCAATATTCAAGTTTCCAATTTCTTCGATCTCGTCTTGCCCGACAAAAACGACAAACCCGTTGAACTCTCGTCGCTGGTGGACGGGCAGAGTATTGTGCTGCTCGACTTCACGGCTTATTATCTGCCCGCCAGTGTGACCCACAATCAAATGCTTCTCCAGGTATGGCAGAAATACAAAGACCGCGGACTGAAGATTTATCAGGTGTGTCTCGATCCGGACGAGAATTTCTGGAAGGTTTCGGCCGACAATGTTCCTTGGATTGCCGTACACGACACGGAGGTTCTGTTCGATACTGAAGGCAACATTCAGTATGCGCGTTCTGCCGCTACCTACAACGTAACGCACCTGCCTTGTCTTTTCTTGCTCGACAAGGAGGGTAACTTGAATGCCCGCATTGAGACCGACAGCAAGTTGGACGGAGTCGTTGCTGCAAAACTTTGAAAGTATAACCATTTAAATAATATATTATGGCAGTAAATTATATGTCCCAGGAGGGATATGACAAAATTCTGAAAGAAATCAGTTACCTCGAGAGTGTGGAGCGCCCCAAAATCAGCGCCCAGATAGCAGAAGCCCGCGACAAGGGTGACCTCTCGGAGAACGCCGAGTACGATGCCGCAAAAGAGGCACAGGGAAAACTTGAGTCCAAGATTGCCATTCTGAAAGATCAGGTGGCCAATGCACGCATTATCGACACTTCGAAGCTTGATACCTCGACGGTTCAAATCATGAGCACCGTTCGTCTCATGAACAAGAAACTCAACAAGGAAATGTGCTACACCATCGTGCCTGAAAGCGAAGCCAATTTCCGCGAAGGAAAAATCTCTGTGGCTACTCCCGTGGCCAAGGCTCTCTTGGGCCGCAAAGTAGGTGAAATGGTTGAAGTACGTGTCCCTGCCGGTGTGCAGCAACTCGAAGTTCTCGAAATCAAATTCTGAACATCTCAAAATCTGTTAAACTATGACCATATTTTCCAAAATAGTCAAGGGAGAAATCCCTTCCTACAAAGTCGCCGAGGATGACCGCTTCTATGCTTTCCTCGATATCAATCCTGTGGCCAAAGGTCACACCCTGGTGATTCCCAAACGCGAAGTGGATTATCTCTTCGACGAGGAAGATGACGAGATAGCAGCCCACATGGTATTTGCCAAGCGTGTGGCACACGCCATCAAAGCTGCCATTCCCTGCACCAAAGTGGGAGTTTGTGTGATGGGTCTTGATGTGCCCCATGCCCACATTCATCTCCTCCCGCTCGTCAACGAGGGTGACATGGACTTCAAGAAACCCCATCTCAAATTCTCCGACGAAGAGATGAAGGCCATCGCTGCTTCGATTGCCGAGAAGTTCTGATTCCTTCTCTCGATATCTCAACATTACGATATTTCGATATTTCGATATTTCGAGATCTCGTTATCTCGAGATTTCGTTATCTCGATATTACGACATCACGTTATTACGACATTACGACTGTTTTATTTTATGGAAAATTCTGAATTCTATCGCTATGCCACACGCCACATGGGCATGAATGGCAATGCTCTCAACGACTACATGCGCATCACCTCCAAAGCTGCGCTTCCTGTGGTCGATCAGTATATCAATCCCACGATTATAGAGGAACGACAACTCAACGTGGCCCAGATGGATGTGTTCTCGCGTCTGATGATGGACCGCATCATCTTTCTGGGAACGGAGGTCAACGACTATACGGCCAATGTGATTCAGGCTCAGTTGTTGTTCCTTTCTTCGACAGATGCCGAGAAGGACATTTCCATCTATCTCAATTCCCCCGGCGGCAGTGTTTATGCCGGGTTGGGCATCTACGACACGATGCAGTATGTTCAGAGTTCCGTCTCCACCATCTGTACCGGCATGGCCGCATCGATGGCCGCTGTGCTCCTTGTGGCCGGAACCGAAGGCAAGCGTTATGCTTTGCCCCACAGCCGTGTGATGATTCATCAGCCCATGGGCGGCATGCAGGGACAGGCCTCGGATATGGAGATTACCGTCAATGAAATCAAGAAACTCAAAGACGAGCTCTATACCATTATCTCCGACCACTCCCATCAGCCCATCGAAAAGGTGACGGCCGACTGCGACCGAGACCATTGGATGACGGCTCAAGAGGCTCTGGAGTACGGAATGATTGACAAAATCTTAACCCGCACCAAAGCATAATGGCAAAGCCTGATTGTTGTAGTTTTTGCGGACGTTCGCGCAGAGAAGTCTCCTTGCTCATTTCCGGCATGAACGGCTTCATCTGCGACGAATGTGCCGAACAGGCTCATGCCATTGTCCTCGAGAACATGCCCGGGAGCGGCCGTCAAGGTTCTTCCGGACTTAACAGGAATCTCAAGAGTCTGCCCAAGCCCAGAGAAATCAAGGTATTTCTCGACCAATATGTGATTGGTCAGGAAGAAGCCAAGAAAAGTCTCGCCGTAGCGGTCTATAATCATTACAAGCGTCTCCTGCAACCCGCCTCCAAGGACGATGTGGAAATCGAGAAGTCCAACATCATCATGGTCGGCTCCACAGGTACCGGCAAAACGTTGTTGGCGCGTACCATAGCCAGAATGCTCGAAGTTCCCTTCGCCATTGTCGATGCTACGGTATTGACCGAAGCCGGCTATGTGGGCGAGGACGTGGAGAGTATTCTCACACGTCTCCTCGCTGCCGCCGACTACGATGTGGCCAAGGCCGAGCAGGGCATCTGCTTTATCGACGAGATTGACAAGATAGCCCGCAAGAGCGACAATCCTTCCATCACCCGCGATGTGTCGGGCGAGGGCGTACAGCAGGGTCTGCTGAAGCTTCTCGAAGGGTCCAAAGTGAATGTCCCTCCACAGGGAGGCCGCAAACACCCCGAACAGAAGATGATAGAGGTCGATACGAAAAATATTCTTTTCATTTGCGGTGGTGCTTTCGACGGCATCGAACGCAAAATCGGGCAGCGCCTCAACACCCGTTTCGTGGGTTTTGAGACCGATCCGGCCAAGAAAAATATCGACCGTTCCAACATGCTTCAATACATCACTCCTGCCGACCTCAAGTCCTTCGGTCTCATTCCCGAGATTATCGGGCGTCTGCCTTTGCTCACCTATCTCGAACCGCTGGATGCCGATGCCTTGCAGCGTATCCTCACCGAGCCCAAGAATGCCATCATCAAACAGTATGTCAAACTGTTCGAAATGGACGGCGTGAAATTGGAATTCGATGAGGCGGTGTATCAGTATATTGTCGGGAAAGCCATTGAGTACAAACTCGGAGCACGCGGTCTGCGCGCCATCACCGAGAGCATCATGATGGATGCCATGTACGACACGCCCACCTCTCGCACAAAGAAGCTTCATGTGACCCTTGACTACGCTCAGAAAAAACTTGCCAAGGCCAACATGGAACGGCTCCGTGTTGATTATTGAATTGACTCTACAGTGTATAATCTTTCTCAAATCTCTCCCGTCATAGGCGCCACACTGCGTGGCAATCGTCTCGCCAGTGCCACCACACAGCCCGATGTCGAGTATTTGCTCACCGACAGCCGGTCGCTCACCTATGCCAACCAAACCCTCTTTTTCGCGCTTGTCACCGACAAGGGCGACGGCCATCGTTTCATTCCTCAGCTCTATCAGGAAGGCGTACGTGCTTTCGTGGTTTCCAAATCCAATGAGGAGTTTCGTAACACGTGCCCGGAAGGCTGGTTCCTCGTGGTGAACGATACGCTCACAGCGCTCCAGAAACTGGCCGCATGGCATCGTGCGCAATTCAACTTGCCGGTGGTGGGCATCACGGGGTCCAACGGCAAAACCATCGTCAAGGAGTGGCTGTTCCAGTTGCTCCACGACCGTAAAAAAGTCGTTCGTTCTCCGCGCTCGTTCAATTCGCAAATCGGCGTGCCGCTCAGCGTTTGGCAGTTGCGCAAAACCAGCGAACTGGCTATTTTCGAGGCAGGTATATCCAAGCCGGGCGAGATGCAGAACCTGCAGGCCGTCATCCGTCCTACCATAGGCATTCTGACCAACATCGGTACGGCCCACGACGAGGGGTTTGAGAATCAACAGCAGAAACTGGTGGAGAAGTTGTCGCTGTTCCGCGACTCCGATGTCATTATCTACAACACAGACATTCCCGGCATCAACGAAGCCTTGGAGCTGGCCGGGGTGGGAGCCAGGTCAATGGCTTGGACACGCAAACGTACCGATGCACAAATCACGGTGACCAATATCTGTCGCACCGAGACTTCCACGACGGTGCAATTCGATTTTCTGGGCTTCGATGCGGAGTTCACCATCGATATGACAGACGATGCATCGCTCGAGAATGCGATGAATTGTGTGGCACTCCTTTTATATATAGGTATATCGCCCTCCGAGATTTCGTCGCTCATGACGCGCGTGACACCTTTGGCCATGCGTCTTGAGGTGATGGAGGGCAAACAGGGTTGCATGGTCATCAACGATGTCTATAATGCCGACCTCACTTCTCTTGAGATTGCGATGGAGTTCCAGAAACGCCGTTCCACCCCTGCGCTACAGCCTGCACTCATCCTTTCGGATATGGCCCAGACGGGTCTTTCCGTGGCCGAGATGGCTTCGCGTGTGGCCGGCCTCTGTGCGCTCTACAACATCGGGCGTTTTATCGGCATCGGACCTTTGTGCTACGATGCGGCCGACGGAATCCGTTCTATGTTCCGAGACCGGGGGTGTGATTCCCTCTTGTCGTTCTATCCCTCGACCGAGGACTTCCTCCAGTCGGACGAGATACAGCAGATCTCCAATCTGCTGATACTGCTCAAGGGTGCCCGTTCGTTCCGTTTCGAACGTATCAGCGATGCCCTTCAGTTGCGGCGTCACGAGACGATTCTCGAGGTCAACCTCGATGCTATCGTCCACAATCTCGATGCTTACCGTTCGCACCTGCGTCCCGATACCAAGCTCGTATGTATGGTCAAGGCCTTTGGCTACGGCAACGGAAGCTATGAGCTGGCCAAGACACTCCAGGACCGCAACGTCGATTATCTGGCCGTTGCGGTGGCCGACGAGGGGGCCGAATTGCGTCGGCAGGGAATCCATACCCCCATCATGGTAATGAATCCCGAGATTTCGGCTTTCCGTACCATTGTCGAGAACCGCCTCGAACCCGAAATCTATTCCTTCCGCCTGCTCCGCGCTTTCGTACAGGAGACGGCACGGATGGGGGTGGCCGGATATCCGGTCCATATCAAAATCGATTCGGGCATGCATCGTTTGGGATTCCAACCCCACGAGATGGAGGTCCTGATAGGAACCCTGCGTCAGCAGTCGTCCGTGATCGTGCGTTCCGTATTCTCCCATTTTGCCGGAGCCGACGAGGAACGTTTCGACGACTTTACGACCGAGCAGGTACGCCGCTTCACTTATTGCGCCGACCGTCTGCGTGAGGCTTTTCCTCATCTCATACTGCGCCATATTCTCAACTCCGCCGGCATCGAACGCTTCCCCCAATATCAGTTCGAGATGTGCCGCTTGGGCATCGGTCTCTATGGCTTTGAGGCATCCTCCACCGACATGGGATTGGAGCCGGTCTCCACCCTCAAAAGCACCCTGCTTCAAATCAAGGAGATTCCAGCCACCGAGACTGTCGGCTACAGCCGCAAAGGGGTGCTGAAACGCACCTCTCGTATCGCGATGGTGCCTATCGGATATGCCGACGGCTACGATCGCCGATTGGGCAACGGCAATGCCCGCATGCTCGTTCACGGCAAGTCGTGCCCCACGGTGGGTAATGTCTGCATGGATGTCACATTTTTGGATGTGACAGATTGTCCCGAGGCTCAAGAAGGCGACGAGGTCATTATCTTCGGTCGCGACCTTCCGCTCTCGGAGCTTTCAGATTGCCTCGGAACCATCTGCTACGAGGTGATGTCCACGATGTCCAACCGCATCAAGCGAGTCTATTATAAGGAGTGATTTCACTCCTTCTTTTTCGTTTCGTTTCTATGCGCTTTCGTTTACTTTCTGTTCTTTTGTTCATTCTCGGGTTCATTCCTTTCGGAATGTCCCAAGACAATGCCGACACTTCTTTGCGCCGTTGGACAGAGTCGGTCGGTCTCTCTTCCTATCCTTTCCACGATGCCCTCATTTTTCCCGACGGACACTCCAAGTTCTGTGCTTTGTTGCAAGACATCGATGCCGCCCGTCATTCCGTGGATATTGAATACTTTATATACGCTCCCGATTCCATAGGGCGTGAAGTGACCGCTCATCTTCACCGTGCGGCACAGCGCGGAGTGAAAGTCCGTCTTCTGATAGATGATTACAAATCCAAAATGCGCGGTTACGGCTATACAGCCCAGTGGCTCGACTCGATGGCTGTGCTCGGCATTGAGACACGTCTTTTCTGTCCTTTCAAGTTCCCGTGGGTGAACCGCATTGCCCGTGACCATCGGAAAGTTGTCGTCATCGATGATACGATTTCCTGGATTGGCGGTCTCAATGTGGCCGACTATTACATCAACGGCGATTCCGTTGCCTACGGCGGCTGGCGCGATACTCATGTCCGCATCACGGGTCGTATGGCTGCCATTCCTTTCCGGGAGTCTTTCCAGCGGCAGTGGACCTTCGGCGATGACGAGGAGCAGCCGGACGATTTCCGCGCTCCGCTTGTGTCTGTCACGGGGCGTGATGTGATTTTCTTTGAACGCGGTTTCGGTTCCCATCGGCGCAAAGCCGAGACCCGTCGTGCCTATGTGGCTGCTTTCCGGTCGGCTCGTAAATCCATCTGCATTGTCAATCCCTATTTCATGCCTACCCAGAGTGTGCGTCATGCCCTCATCGATGCCATCGACAGGGGAGTGGATGTCCGGATTCTTCTTCCTCTCGAGAGCGATGAACCCGCGCTCGCGGCGGGAGCATTCAATTTTGCCTACCGCCTCATGCGCCACGGTGCCCGGGTTTATCTCTATAAAGGTGCTTTCCACCATAGCAAGATTCTCATGATTGACGACAGCTATTGCATGATAGGCTCAGCCAATCTCAACAGCCGTTCGCTTCGGTGGGATTATGAAGCCTCCTGTTTCCTCATGTCGCCCGAAGTGACCGCCCGACTTACGGAAATCTTCAACCGCGACCTCGAGCAGTGCGATGAAATGACCCATTCCTATTATAAATCTTTCTCATCCGGCTTACGCGCCAAAGGTTGGATTGTTAACCACATTTTTACCCCTTTGCTCTGATTTTGTCGGAATATTGTATGATTTTGCATCAAAATTGCAAATAATGGAAGAAATTTTCCATGAAATTTGGAATTTCAAAATATTTTTGTTATCTTTGCACCCGCAAAACGTACAAAAATGTCAAAATTAGTTATTCCTCAGAACTATCGCGCTTCGCTCGATTTGCCCCAGACCGAGATTGCCATTAAGCGCATCAAGGACTTCTTCCTCTCTTCGCTTTCAACGGAGCTCCGTCTCCGTCGCGTCACAGCCCCTCTCTTTGTACTCCGCGGTCTCGGCATGAACGATGACCTCAACGGCGTGGAGCGCGCTGTCAATTTCCCCGTGCGCGACATGAATGATGCCCGGGCAGAGGTGGTTCATAGCCTTGCCAAGTGGAAACGTGTCACCCTTGCTGAATATAATATCTTGCCCGGCCGGGGCATCGTGACCGATATGAATGCCATCCGTGCCGACGAAGAATTGGACAATATTCATTCCCTCTACGTCGATCAGTGGGACTGGGAACGGGTCATCCGCAAGGAAGACCGCACCATCGCTTTCCTCAAATGTATCGTGCGCAAAATCTGGTCGGCCATTCTCCGCACCGAGTTCCACATCTCGGAGATTTATCCCGAGTTGAAGTGTTTTCTGCCTGAAGATATTTTCTTCATCCACAGCGAACAGCTTCGTGAACTCTACCCCGACCTTACGCCCAAAGAACGTGAGGATGCCATCTGTCAGAAGCACGGTGCGGTCTTTATCATGGGCATCGGCGGCAAGTTGGCCGACGGGAAGGAACACGACCTCCGGGCTCCCGACTACGATGACTGGACTTCTCCCAACGAAGAGGGCTATCGGGGTCTGAACGGTGACTTGTTCGTTTGGTATCCCATTCTGAACCGTTCCATCGAACTTTCATCCATGGGCATCCGTGTAGATGAGGAGGCCATGTTGCGTCAGCTCAAACTGACGGGCAAGGAAGAACGCACCTCGCTCTATTTCCACAAACGTCTTCTGGAAGGCACCCTTCCACTGTCCATCGGCGGCGGTGTGGGACAGAGCCGCCTCTGCATGGTTCTGCTTCACAAAGGACACATCGGCGAGGTCCAGTCGTCCATTTGGCCTGACGACATGCGCCGGGCCTGCCGCGAGGCCGGGATGCCCTTGATTTAAGCCCCTGCATTGCACTTCTGGTTGGGCGATAGACCCCGGAACAGGTCGTTGACAACCCCATCCGAATGGGATTGAGTCGTCAACGACCCGTTTTGTGTCCATCCGATATCGGATGGACACAAAAAAACACAGATTCCTCCAACGGATATCGAAGAACACTCCAAAAGTTTTCCCAGCCTCTATCGTCGGACGATGGATTCGCAAAAAGATTTCCAAACCTCTATCGTCAGACGATGGACCCGCAAAAAGATTTCCAAGCCTCTATCGTCAGACGATGGACCCGAAAAAAGATTTCCAAGCCTCTATCGTCGGACGATGGACCCGAAAAAAGTT
>CALBPV010000100.1 GCA_937899265.1 uncultured Bacteroidales bacterium | reverse complement strand
TGACAATCACTTCTGCCTGACTATCCAAGATATTTCCAAAAATTATCTTGATAGTCGAGTTGTTAATGTGGTATTCTTTTGCTTGTCCCATAATATGGTCTAAATTTCTTTCTAATGAACATGTTTCCTAAAAATTCTCAGCATACCTGTCCGCCTGCGAGTCAAAACCGTCCATCCAACTGTTTTCGATGGTGCTGATGAAGAGCTGAGCGATTTGCTTCGCCATGAATTCGGCAATGCTGCCCCGTCGCCCACTGACGGAACTGAATGCCCAGCCGCGCTTCCGACGTGGAGTGTTTTTTGACTAACCATAATCGTGTTCTATCGAATCTCTATAATCTTGTTACCGCCGGTTGTCTTCAACATTCCTTGTTCGATATCTCTCCATGTGCTTTCGGACATATATTTGTCAGCATCAATATCCTTCAGGAACTGAATTATCGGCTTACGAATTTCGCAATAATGCTCATTTTGTTTATATGCCACAAAGTATATATACATTGGTTTGACCACCAAACCTTGATCATCTCTTACATAAATTCTTTGGACAGGTTTTTCCAGTTTCGTCACATAATAGCTTTTGCTGCCTAAAATAATATACGGCAATCTGTTTTGGTCATCAAGACAATTTATATAATCCGACGATGAGTTTTTGTAAAAAAGGAAACTTTTTTGTTTGTCCAACATATTTTCCAAATCAATAGAGTCTCTGTCGCTGAACAACGATTGAAAAATTCGCAAAGTACCGCTTGTTTTTGAAGTTGTAAAAATACGTGCATCCGATGGATGTGACAAGATGTCTTTTAAATACAATATCGCCTGTTCCTTTGTAATTATCGTATCTGATTCGGACAATCCCCACCTTTTACACAGTTCTTCGTTAACATATAATGCCAGTGGATCATTTCCGAGATGGTATTCCACTATACGAGCCTTCGTAAAAATATGTCTCGTTTTTTCATTTATGAAGGTTGAATCAATTTTGTCTGCTGAAAGGCATATTGAAACAAAAGCATGCTCATTGCCGGCTTCGTTATCGTCCATATATCTGTTTGCTTCTTCCGACAGCAAAGCCCAAGAACTGCCACTTGCAAGATTCATGTATATGGAATTGGGATATGTGCGAACTTCAACGTGTTTACCGGTTGTCTCTTGAATATAATTTGCGACGGAACCGCCACCGGCAAAAATCATCAACTTTTTTGGTGCAAATATATTAAAAATCAAGAAAAACAAGAGCATTGCGCACATAATACAAAACACAGAAAACCCTGTTTTGAGGAATCTCAGTTTCTTTGTGCTTATCAATTGTTTTTCTTGATAAGAACCTCCCACAACTTCGGTGATAATGGTTCGAATCCGAGTATTTACCTTGTCTTTTAAGTCTGTGATATCATTATATTTTACATAATATTTTCCAACTCCAAGACCGGCAGCCATCAAACCTTGAATGCGTCCGATATCCGGAGAACTATTCTTGTCTTCTGGTTCGCGCACGAAAACTTGTATTTGCGGGAGCTCTCTGCTTCTCAGGGATTGAACTGCGTTTAGGAATTCCTTCTCTGTTTCTGGGCCTATAGTCCCATCCAAAATAAACAACACAATATCGGCTTCTTTCGAAATGAATGCATTATACTCAGATTGGTCATCTTTAAAATGTTCATTGGAATGAGCTACAATATGAATGTTCTTGTCAATATAGGTGGCATTTAAATCATTAACCAGAGCTTTAACCTCTTTTCTTTCTTTTTGGAGAGACATAGCTCCCGCTATGAATATTTTAATTGTTCTGTCCATATTGCTCTCTACTGCTGTTTGTTTTGATATCTGACAATTCTCACATTCATGAAGGAAATTTGTTCGTCTGGGCTCGAAGCCAACGTTGCAGACCATTGCACACATGTTCGCCCAAAAGTGTATCTTCGTGCTTGTTTCGACCCTGCTTCGAGATATCTCCGAGCCATCAAAGGAGAACCAAAGGAGACGAACTGTCACATCACAGACACTCTCTACCCATACTCCAGGCTGCTGTTTGTCTGCTTCCTTGCTTACCCATACAGCAGGAAAGAGTATGGTTAGAGTTTGCCATCTCCTTGGCTACACCTTGCCTGGCGCCTGAAAAGTAGGTACTGCTTCCATATTGTTTTATTCCAACTTTGCTCCGCAATTGGAGCAGAATTTGGATGTTCCGTCCAATTTCGCGCCGCAGTTGGTGCAGAACTTGTTAGCACTCGTGAGGGAGGAAGAGAATGATGATGCAGGTGCCAGGGACGGAGAACTTCCGGCAATGGCTTGCTCTGCTATGGTCAAGGCACGATCGTCAAGAGATGACTGTTCAACCAATCCCCATATTTGGGTGATAAGCACTGGCCAAAAGAAGAACATGGAGATTACTGTGGGAATAGCCTGCTGTCCGAAGATACCTACATTGGCATCGAAGAGCACACCGTCGGTTTGAGGCATGAGAGTAACCTTCAGGGCAGAACGCATACCCAGGACGGCCTTAAACAGATTGCCTTTGGTGATACTGATATCCTTGCCACCGCTCATCAGCGTATCGACATTCACTTCAAAGCCGTCACGCATGAAATCCGCCTGAATGGCCTCGGCGATTGCATTAATCTGCGAGGGATGTGCTGCCAACAATTTCTTTTTACTATACATTCCCATAATTATCCGATGTTTTGAATGTCGTAATAATGATAGATTGCCGTCAGGACGTTGGTCTCGGCAAAGAGCTTCTTTACCAACAACTGGTCTTCCTCACTCAATCGGTTCTCTACTTCATGGAGAAGACTGATGACGCGGTCGGTCTGTTCACGCAACTCTTCGCCGGTTACCACTCCATCTTCCATAATCTTCTGAAATGACGGCTCCTGAGCTATCATCTCGTCAATGTCGATAAATCCTTGTTCGTTGAAAAGCATATCAATATGGTTTAAAGTTTATGTCCACAATTACGGCAGAATCCCCATCCGGGAGCCACCGAAGTCCCACACGCGGGGCAAGAGGGTCCGCTTAAGACCTGCATCGGTCCTCCGTTCTTAATGATATGGTACTGGTCACTGGCACCCCATTTCAGAATTTCGCGCACACGCACTGCCGAGAATGGATGGTCGAGGCCTGCGATGATTGCGAGTTGCAGGGTTTTGTTCCAAAGACCGCTATTCTGAATCTTGTCGTATTCGTCAGCCTGTGAAGCCCACTCCTCCATATTGATTTGGGCAGTAAGGCTTTGGGGGCCGCCCGCCAGACGTGCCATGGTGCTTGCCACGACTTCGGGAGATGTCACAATAGCGCCAGCTCGGTCGGCCGAGAGTTCGCTCTTACGGCTCCAATAGCACAGCGCGTATTCTATTGGGGTGGCCAGAGCTCCCAACACGCCGAAATTAGCCAGACCATTGCTAATCCACTGGGCCACTGTGTGATAAAGCACGTGACGGCAGAGGATGTGACCGCACTCATGAGCGATGATGGCATCCAGTTCTTCTTCGTTCATCATTTCCACCAAAGAGGAGGTCACGGTGATATAGATGCGCGTATCACCGGAGGTCCATGCATTGGGCACGGGACTCATCTGCAGGTAAAACTCAGGCTCCGCTATGCCCAATTTCTCGCAGATGGGCGGCAGATGCCTGTAAATTTTCGGCAGTTGTTTCTCCGAAAGGCGTATGGACGAAGCCATGTTCATTCCATACTGCATATTCTCGATGCCAATGGCCAATATCTTCTTGACCAATGCTGCAAAGCCCGGAATTCCTTCCATCTGCCTCAGTGCAGCTGCATCTTCGGGATGAATAAAATCCGAAGGTTTCATAATTTTGGTTTATTTTGGGTTGTCATTTTACTTACTGACACTTCGTTTCGGGAATTACCTCCTTCAGCGCGTCCTCGTGATCTTGAAGCACGACACAAGTTGTTTCCTCGGGGGGGGCAAGGGGGTTCGACGCCATAAAAGATTCGGCGCAAATATAGCAAAAAAATTCCAACGCGCGCACAAAAAAAGGAAAAAATATACCCAAATGCACGGTTTTTTCTACTTTTTTGTTCATTTTTTGTTGTTTGCAATGCAAAATGGCAACAATTTCAGGTTTCAAGTTTCAGGTTCCAGGTTTCAGGATTCAATAACAATTGCCGCCCGACATACAGGCGGCAACCAGGAATCGAAACAGCTTAAGATGGAGCCTTATGCCTTTTGACACAATCTATTTACTAATCTTGAATCCCAACTTCATGATGAGTTTGATGGTGTTGAATGCCATGATACGGTCGTATTCTTTCTCTCCATCGGGAAGAGCGGAATAGGGCACAAGATCCGGATGTTTTTTGTTTGTGTCGTCCCTTTCTTTCCCATACGTCCAACCTTCATTCATCCTTGCCTCGGCCCATACGTCATGGGCATTCTCAGCAATGGCTTCTTGCAATTCTTCGAGGTCATCGTTCAAGGAAATGTTGTCAACGTCAATGGGATTGGGAGTATATTCATCTACAGACCGGAGAACTTGAATCATGTAGTATTGCGATTCTTTCCACGCATTGAGGAAATCTGAAATGGGAATCCTTGCAATATTCGGCTCCTGACAGGGGTCAAAAACGGTTATGGCATCCTCATCGATATGCGTAACAACAACAGCATGATTGGTTAAATCATTCAAATCAATATCTTCTGCATACAATTTTTCCCGATCGACACCGACGACCACGTCATTGTCTTTTTTGATGGCTTGCATGATGTCATCGAGGGTGGAATTATATTTTCTGCAGACAAACAATCCTGAATATGCCAACAGGTTGCCCAAACAATAGAGCGGGGTTCCTTCCGGTTTCAGCCAGTCTTTTCTTCGAGCGGTATTTAACAACCATTCTTGGTCGTATGGTATTCCTCTACGTTGAAGGACAAATATCTCGCATAATACAGCGCAGATGTTTTCACCGCTCAAAGCTGCTTTTTGCAACATAGGCAGAATCCCCATTTCCGCAGCTACGGATGTGCCGGAATGGGGTTCCTCATTCATCAGCCCGTCTTCATCTACTCTCAGGGCGATGTTCATTGTTTCTTGCAAATCTGCATCAGTACACAATGCCTGAAGCACTTGTTCTGTTTCCTCCTTACCGGTATTGCCTTCGAGACAAGCAGCCAGCAATTCATCGGATATATATTCTTTATTTGCCATATTTTTTTATGTCTTTGAGAGCTGTACGAGTTAACGACGCCATCGCACGTCGTTTGATATTATACAGGTTCGCTGTCGTTATTTTCATTTCTTCCGCCAATTCGTCCGGTTGTACTTCTTCAATCACAAGACGTCTTATGACATACACATATCTTTTGTTGGGCATATTATTGAAAAGGCGCTCCAAATCGTTCTGTGCTTGTATGGCTGTATCGGCATCATCTGTCTCTTCGCTCCCGTAATAAAGAGACTCATGTGTATCGTCTTCTATCAGGGTTTGGCGTCTCTTAATGAAATAACGGATAGCCAGAATTTTAAGCCATTGGTAAACGGAACAACGGTACTGGAAATTCTGTAACTTGACGGCATCGTCCTCCATGAGGTAAACATACAATTCGTTTACCATCTCGTCGTAGTTAACCTCATAGCTGAACACCAACTTCATGATGGCATAAAACAGCGGACGACACTTGACGAAGAAGAATTCCTCCGTCACCCGATTGTCCCTCGCAATCAGTCCTTTAATAATCTCTTGATCTGTCATGAGTCCTTTTGATTCTTCTCTTTGGTCTCAATAATATCCAATGACACATCCACCACATTATAGTCGAAGCTCCTGATGTCTTCCGACAATGCTGTCCACGGTTTTATGCAACCATGGAACAGCCGTGCTTCATCTTTGTCTCTTTCGCCTCCTTTGTCCTGATAGCCCAGAATCTCGTGCGAGGCATTCCACCTCAGATGTTCCGTTTGTGCTAAAGTGTCTAACACCTTTATTAGTTTTTCCTTGGGCTTCACACCGGCTTTCCAGTGATACGTTGTTTCGTTATTCTTACGGAACAGCTGGTGGTTTGTCAAGGCATTATACTCATCAGCCCCAAGTGCACACATCGCTAACCGTTGTTTCGTATCTATGTGGTAACAATTCTCAAAGTTCTGGCTCTGCATCCTACGCAGTTTCATCACGTTGGAGAAGGTAGGGCTATAGCCTGCATAGTCGCCGTCAAGTTGCAGGTACGATGCGATTTCCTTATCCCACGTCATGGTGGGATATACTTCATTGCCTGACTGTTTTTGCAGTGCCTCAATAGAACTGTCATAACGCTCTTTGAACTTCTTGGCTTTCTCCAGCAGGTCATCGCTAACGATGTATTCATATCTGTAGATGTCTTCGAAGGAGCCAAACAGAGTGATTGGGGTGTCGATGATCTCCTCTTTCGATACGATGTTCTGACGATTGCCTTCCCCTTTCTTCATCTCAGCTGCCCACAGCCGGTTATAGTAGCGGGCAATCTGATGGAAATGTCCGTTCTCGTCGCGCTTGACTCTGACAAGAATCCTGAACCGCTCGAAGTCAGTATCATGCCTGACGGCCAGACGGAATATCCGTACTGCGAGCGAGATGTTCATCTCGTCGTCGCCCGTGGCAACAACCACATAGTTCAGACCATGTATCCACTGCTCAAGGTGCTGATAGAAATCCAC
>CALBPV010000099.1 GCA_937899265.1 uncultured Bacteroidales bacterium | reverse complement strand
CGGTGACTATGCCCTCCACACCGATTTGTTTCAACTGGGCAAGGGTGATTTTGTCATTCTTGCCGAACCAACGCCAAGTTCTTTCCATAATTCAGTTAATTAATGGTTAATATAAGTGTTTGTTTAAACAAGACAACATTATGATGCAAAGATATGTAAAATTTGGAAGATATAATCAAAGAACTTGAGATTTTATGTTTTTTTATATCTTTTTTTGCGGAATTTTGTCCGATTTTGTCAGAAACGGAAGCCGTAAGCGATGCGGGAACGCCAATGGACGGCAATAATCTGCCGGTTGTTGGCGTTCCCGATGAGGTTGGCTTCTCCTCCCGCGCTGAAGGTGAAATAGTTGTGCTTCCAGTAACGGACTGCGGCAAGGTCAATCGGAATGATGAAGTCGAGTCCGCTGCGGTCTATCTTGCCTTCCACTCCGTTGTCGTAGGACTTGTAGGAGGGATAAATCACAAGCTGTGGAAGGGTGCGAGCATGGAGGAGCCAGTGGTGGGTAATCCAATTGTAGGCATAACCGCCCCCCAGGGAGACCTGAGTGAAGCGCATGGAGAGATTGCCTAAAGAGTCGCTGTTGGCGATGTATCGTCCGTTGGAGAAGGTGGCGGCCAGCATCCAGGAGCCTGCGTTGCGGAGCTGTTCTTGGGTCTGGTCGAAGGCAGCCAGATAGGAAAAACGCTTGGCATTGAAGACATAGTAGCCCGAGACCTCAAAGACCTTCTCATGGAAGATACCCTCATCGAGCGGGAGGTCGAGCGATAGGTCGAGGGAATCGACACGTACATAACTGCCGTGGAAGGAGCGGGTGTGCTGGTAGTAGATATTGATGCCGAACTGATTGAAATTGAACCCGAATTTCCAGCGGAAGTCATTGTTGACGTTCGAGAAAATGTCCGGCTGATAGGAGAAGAAGGTGAAGTCTATGATGCGGTACTTGAGACGCAGGGCCAAGGTCGGCATGGGATAGGTGTGGAGGCGGATTTTGTACTCCGAGGTGGCATTGCGTGCCGCTTCGATGTTCTTGTACACCTCGACGGGGTTGAAAGTGAAGCCGTGACGACTGGCGTTTTCGATGAAGATATGGGAGCCCTCAAGACCTATGGAAGGCTCGATGAGCCAGTGATTCCGGGGTTGGTAGATATAGGCGGTGTTGAAGGACGGGGGGAGGGAGTCGATGCGGTTCATGAGGTTGTCGAACGTCCGGAAGGGATTCCAGGCGAAGACAGAGGCGGGAAGCACCGAAAACAGGAGGAAGAGAAGCGAGAACAGCGTGAGCTGCCGAGCTTTGCCGAGCAGGGCGAAGGTCATGCGATGGAGCGGCGAGGGGCCGTGTTGGCGGATGGCCTCCCGATGGTCGCTCGTGGGGTATCCCTTGTTGACTTCCCAATGATACTGCGGATACTTTTCGGCCTGGGCCTTCATGAAGTCGTCGCGATAGGTTTTGGCAAGAATCGAGGCTGCAGCGATGGACATCATTTTTCCGTCGCCTTTGACGATGGTCTGATGGGGCGTGTCCCGATAGGGGAGAAATCGGTTGCCGTCCACGAGGATAAAATCGGGTCGAACCGAGAGCTGGTCCAAGGCACGATGCATGGCCATGATGCTGCAGCGGAGGATGTTGTAGCGGTCAATCTCCCGATTGTCACAAACGCCTACAGCCCACGCAACTGCTTCACGTTCGATAATGGGCCGGAGGGCGTATCGCTGGCGTTCGGTGAGTTTTTTGGAGTCGTTGAGCAGTTCGTTACTGAAATCAGGGGGCAAGACGACAGCAGCGGCAAAAACAGGACCGGCCAAACAGCCCCGTCCAGCTTCGTCGCAACCTGCCTCAATGCGTCCTTTTTCCAAATAAGACTGCAACATATCAAACCATTTTACGGGCGCAAAGATAAAGCTTTTTTTCGAAAAAACCAAATATTCCGGCAAAAATGTAAGGTGAGGATAATAGAATGGGAGTAGAAAGTTTAAAAAAACTTAAAAAAGCCATCAAATTCTTATCACACGCACGTAATATGAAAAAAAAGTTCTATCTTTGCACCGCTTTTTGCGCGAGATGGACGCGGAAAGTGCCTCGGAATCAATGATTTTCATAAGAAACCGACCGGCTGGAGATCCATCAAAAAAGTTAACAAAACAATAACAAAACAACAAAATGCCTACTATTCAACAGTTAGTTAGAAAAGGTCGCGTAGTATTGGAAGACAAGAGCAAGTCTCCCGCCTTGAACAGCTGCCCCCAGCGTCGTGGCGTCTGCACTCGTGTTTACACCACTACTCCCAAAAAGCCTAATTCTGCTATGCGTAAAGTAGCTCGTGTGCGTTTGACCAACGGCAAGGAGGTGAACTCCTACATCCCCGGAGAAGGTCATAATCTTCAGGAACACTCCATCGTGATGGTTCGTGGCGGTCGTGTGAAGGATCTCCCCGGTGTACGTTATCACATCGTACGCGGTTGCTTGGATACGGCTGGTGTTGCAGGTCGCACACAGCGCCGTTCGAAATACGGTGCCAAGCGTCCGAAACCCGGATCGTCTTCCGCCAAGAAGTAATTGGATTGAAAAATCACAATTGCGCAGAATTGATTTTCTACAAATTTAATTAAATTACAAAGGCGTTAAGATTTCAAGGTTGAGTAAGGTTTCGGACGAGTAGTCCCAAGGACGAAGAAGACGATACATATTTAAATATATATACAAGTCATCGTATCGAAACACCGAAGATTCTGAGAAGAAAAAACAGCCCAGTTAAACAAAACAAACAAAATGAGAAAAGCAACACCGAAGAAAAGAGTGATTCTTCCCGATCCTGTTTTCAACGAAGTTAAGGTTACGAGGTTCGTTAACCATCTGATGTATGATGGTAAGAAGAACACTGCTTTCACGATTTTCTACAATGCCATCGAGTTGGTGAACAAGCGCTTTGCTGAGAAGGAAGGTGTGAGTGCCCTCGACGTATGGAAGAAAGCACTCGACAACATCACTCCTCAGGTAGAGGTAAAGAGCCGTCGTATCGGCGGTGCCACCTTCCAGGTTCCCACGGAAATCCGTGCCGACCGCAAGGAGTCCATTTCGATGAAGAATATGATCATCTACTCTCGCAAGCGCGGAGGCAAGTCGATGGCCGAAAAGTTGGCTGCCGAGATACTCGACGCTTACAACGAGCAGGGTGGCGCATTCAAGCGTAAGGAGGACATGCACAAGATGGCAGAGGCCAACCGTGCATTCGCTCATTTCAAATTTTAAACTTTAAGTTCCAATTTACTCAATTATGGCAAACAGTATTGACGATCAACTGAAATTCACCCGCAACATCGGCATTATGGCCCATATCGATGCTGGTAAGACTACGACTTCAGAGCGTATTCTTTACTACACCGGTTTGACTCACAAAATCGGTGAGGTACACGATGGTGCCGCTACGATGGACTGGATGGTTCAGGAGCAGGAGCGTGGTATCACCATCACTTCTGCAGCCACAACTTGCTTCTGGAACTTCAAAGGACAGAAATATAAGTTCAACTTGATTGATACCCCAGGCCACGTCGATTTTACCGTGGAGGTGGAGCGTTCGCTCCGCGTCCTTGACGGTGCCATCGCAACATTCTGTGCTGTAGGCGGCGTGGAACCCCAATCGGAAACGGTATGGCATCAGGCTGAGAAATATCACGTGCCCCGTATCGGCTACGTAAACAAGATGGACCGCTCGGGTGCCAACTTCCTCGAAGTGGTTCGCCAGATGCACGACATGTTGGGTGCCAACTCTTTGGCTATCCAGCTTCCCATCGGCGCAGAGGAGACCTTCAAAGGTGTAGTTGACCTGGTGGAAATGAAGGCCATTTTCTGGCACGACGAGACCATGGGTGCCGAATACTCTGTCGAAGAGATTCCCGCCGACATGGTTGCCGAGTGCGAAGAGTACCGCAACAAGATACTCGAGGCCTGCGCCGAGGTGGATGACACCATTATGGAGAAGTATTTCGACGATCCCTCGACCATCACAACCGATGAGATTTACGCAGCACTCCGCAAGGGTACGCTCGAAATGAAGATTTATCCCGTGACCTGCGGTTCTTCATTCAAAAACAAAGGCGTACAGACCATGCTTGATGCAGTGGTTCGTTACCTGCCCTCTCCTATTGATACTCCCGCCGTTACGGGTCACGACCCCAACGATCCCGAGAAGGAGCTCGTACGCAAGCCCTCTGAGAAGGAGCCCATGTCGGCATTGGCATTCAAGATTGCCACCGACCCGTATGTAGGCCGTCTCTGCTATTTCCGCGTCTATTCCGGCGTGATTGATGCAGGTTCGTATGTTTACAATCCCCGCACGGACAAGAAAGAGCGTATCTCGCGTCTGTTCCAGATGCACTCCAACCACCAGAATCCCAAAGAGCAAATCGGTACAGGAGATATCGGTGCAGGTGTAGGCTTCAAGGATATCCGCACGGGTGATACTCTCTGTGACGAGGCCAATCCCATTGTGCTCGAAGCCATGGAATTCCCGGATCCAGTGATTTCCATCGCCGTAGAGCCCAAGACGCAGAAAGACCTTGACAAGCTCGGAGTTGCCCTTGGCAAACTTGCAGAAGAGGATCCAACGTTCACGGTTAAGTCGAACGAAGAGACCGGCCAGACCGTCATTTCGGGTATGGGTGAGCTTCACCTCGACATCATTGTGGACCGTCTGAAGCGTGAGTTCAAGGTAGAAATCAACGAAGGCCGTCCTCAGGTTGCCTACAAGGAGTCCATCAAGGGTACTGTTTCGCGTCTCCGCGAGGTTTACAAGAAGCAGTCCGGCGGTCGCGGTAAGTTCGCCGATATCATCGTCACCGTGGGTCCCGCCGACGAAGGTGTTCAGGGTCTGCAGTTCGAGAGTATTGTTAAGGGCGGTAACGTTCCTTCCGAATTTATCCCCGCTGTCGAGAAGGGTTTCAAGGCCGCTATGAAGAACGGTGTTCTTGCCGGCTATCCCGTTGACAGCCTCAAGGTTACCCTCGAAGACGGTTCGTTCCACCCCGTCGATTCAGATCAGCTTTCGTTCGAAGTTGCCGGTAACATGGCCTTCAAGCATGCTTGCGAACAGGCTCAGCCTATCCTTCTTGAGCCCATCATGAAGGTTGATGTCATCACTCCCGAGGAATCGATGGGTGATGTAATCGGCGATTTGAACAAACGTCGCGGTCAGGTGGAAGGTATGGAAACCACACGCAGCGGAGCCCGCCTTGTAAAGGCCATGGTTCCTCTCGCCGAAATGTTTGGCTACGTGACAGACCTTCGTACCATCACATCCGGTCGAGCCAGCTCTACGATGACATTCGATCATTATTCAGAGGTTGACAAGACCAACACACGTACAGTCGTTTCAGAGGCTGGTGGTCGTGTAGATCTTATTAAGTAATTCTAAAATCCTAAAATTTCAAAATATGGATCAGAAAATCAGAATCAAATTGGAGTCTTACGATCACGTTCTCGTCGATGCTTCTGCAGAGAAAATCGTGAAGACCGTCAAGGCTACGGGTGCCAAGGTGAGCGGTCCTATTCCGCTTCCCACCTTCAAGCGTATCTACACCGTGAACCGTTCGACCTTCGTGAACAAGAAGAGCCGCGAACAGTTCGAGCTGTGTGACTACAAGCGTCTGATTGACATTGTAGGCGCTACTCCCAAGACCGTTGATGCCCTTATGAAACTTGAGTTGCCCTCCGGCGTTGAGGTGAACATCAAGGTTTGACAGACAACATCTTCCTTTTTTTTTTACAAATATCAGATTTATTAATTATCGCTGTTTGTGGTATCTTGACCGCGAGGTCGGGATACCCGCCAAACGCACTAAAAACAAGTAACTGAAAGTATGCCAGGATTATTAGGCAAAAAGGTCGGAATGACTTCCGTCTTCAGTGCTGATGGCAAGAATGTGCCATGCACTGTCATTGAAGTAGGTCCTTGTGTAGTTACCCAGATCAAGACCCTCGAAAAAGATGGTTATGAAGCTGTACAGGTCGGCTTCGAGGAAACGACTGAAAAGCATGTTTCCAAGCCTGTGATGGGTCATTTGAAGAAAGCCGGGGTAGCTCCTATGAAGCACCTTGCTGAATTCAAGGGTTTCTCACAGAAGTACAATCTCGGAGACAAGATTACCGTCGAGATTTTCAACGATGCCAACTTTGTTGACGTTGTAGGCGTTTCGAAGGGTCGCGGTTTCCAGGGTGTCGTAAAGCGTCACGGTTTCGGTGGTGTGGGTCAGTCCACACACGGCCAGGACGACCGTCTGCGCAAACCCGGTTCCATCGGTGCATGTTCCTACCCCGCACGAGTGTTCAAGGGACTCCGTATGGGCGGACAGATGGGTAATGAGCAGGTAACTGTTCAGAATCTCCAGATTTTGAAAATCATCGCTGAGCACAACCTCCTCCTCGTGAAGGGCAGTGTGCCCGGTGCCAAAGGTTCACTTTTAACTGTTGCGTTGTAAACTATGGAATTGAGCGTATTAAACAAAGAAGGTAAAGAAACCGGTCGTAAGGTAACTCTTAACAACGAGGTGTTTGGTATTGAGCCCAATACCCATTGCGTGTACTTGGCAGTAAAGCAGTATCTTGCTGCTCAGCGTCAGGGTACCCACAAGTCGAAGCAGCGTAGCGAAATTGCAGGTTCTACCCGCAAGTTAGGTCGTCAGAAAGGCGGCGGCGGAGCCCGTCGCGGTGACATCAACTCGCCTGTACTCGTTGGCGGTGGCCGTATCTTCGGTCCCGTACCCCGTGACTACAATTTCAAGTTGAACAAAAAGGTGAAACGGCTCGCCCGCAAATCTGCACTTTCCATGAAAGCCGCAGAGGGTCAGATTATTGTCGTAGAGGATCTTAAAATGGAAACTCCATCTACCAAAGCAGTGGCTGCAATGGTTAAAAACCTCGACAATACAGCAAAAAAGTTCGGAATTATTTTGTCAAATGAAAATAAAAACGTACTTTTGTCAGCTCAAAATCTGAAAAACGTTTCTGTTTTGGATGCCGAATCCATCAATACTTACGCAGTAATGAACAGCGGTAAACTCGTGATCTGCGAGAGCGCCGTAGAATTGGTTAACAACCTCTAAAAGTCAAAATTCAAGAACAATGGCAATTATTATTCGCCCCATCGTAACTGAGAAGATGACCAACCTGACGGAGAAGTCATCTGAAGCACGCAAGAAGAAGGACGGCAGCGCCCCCGTAAATCGCGTGTACGGCTTCTATGTTGATCCCAACGCTAACAAGCTCCAGATCAAGAAGGCCGTTGAAGAGAAATTCAGTGTGAAGGTGGTCTCTGTCAACACCGCCAACTTCCTTGGCAAGACCAAGAGCCGCTTCACGAAGAAAGGCCTCATCGTGGGAAAGACTTCCGATTTCAAGAAGGCTTTCGTAACCCTCGCAGAAGGTCAGGAAATTGATTTCTATAGCAACATCAATTAATACAAATGGCAGTAAAGAAATTCAAGCCCGTTACACCGGGGCAAAGAGGAAAAGTTATTGGTACGTTCGAAGAACTCACTGCACACGTACCAGAGAAATCCTTGACGTTCGGTAAGCGCAAGACCGGTGGTCGTAACAACCAAGGTCGTTTGACAATGCGCTATATTGGCGGTGGCCACAAGCAGGCCTTCCGTGACATCGACTTCAAGCGCAATAAAAACGGTGTCCCCGCTACAGTGAAGAGCATCGAGTATGATCCCAACCGTTCTGCCCGTATTGCTTTGCTCTATTACGTAGATGGTGAGAAACGATATATTCTTGCTCCCAACGGTCTTACCGTAGGCCAGCAGGTTATGTCGGGAAATGACGCTCTGCCCGAAGTGGGAAATGCCCTCCCCTTGGCTAAGATTCCCGTAGGTACCGTCATCCACAACATCGAGCTCCGTCCCGGACAGGGCGCAAGCCTGGTTCGCTCGGCCGGTGTTTTTGCTCAGCTTACTTCAAAAGAAGGTGACTATGCTATCGTAAAACTCCCCTCGGGCGAGACCCGTCGCATCCTTGCAGCATGCATGGCAACGGTAGGTAGCGTAGGCAACTCCGACCACGCCCTCGAGAAGAGCGGCAAGGCCGGTCGCTCTCGTTGGTTGGGTCGTCGTCCCCACAACCGCGGTGTCGTTATGAACCCTGTCGATCACCCGATGGGTGGTGGTGAAGGTCGTCAGTCAGGCGGTCATCCCCGTTCACGTAAGGGTCTCTACGCCAAGGGTCTCAAGACGCGTTCACCCAAGAAGCCTTCGAATAAGTATATTATCGAAAGAGCGAGTTCCAAGAAATAAATTTTGAAGTAAAACGTATTTAATAATATGAGTCGTTCCCTTAAAAAAGGCCCGTACATTAGCGTTAAGCTCGAGAAGAAGATTCTTGCCATGAACGAAAGCGGCAAGAAGTCGGTCATCAAGACCTGGTCTCGTGCATCGATGATCTCACCTGACTTCGTAGGTCATACGATCGCTGTTCACAACGGTAATAAATTCGTCCCCGTGTACATCACGGAGAACATGGTAGGTCACAAGCTCGGAGAGTTCTCCATGACTCGTACCTTCCGTGGACATTCAGGAAATCGATAAATATAGGGTCTTACATAACTAATTAAGAATTATGGCAAACAGAAAACAGAACTCTGCCAATAAGCTGAAGGAAGTTCGTAAGAATACCTATTTTGCGAAGCTGAACAATATTCCTACGTCTCCTCGCAAGATGCGCCTTGTCGCCGATATGATTCGCGGCATGGAGGCATTCAAAGCGCTTGGCGTACTCCATTTTTCCAACAAAGAGGCTGCCGGTCGTATCGAACCCCTTCTGAAGTCTGCTATTGCAAACTGGGAGGCCAAGAACGATAAGAAGGCCGAAGCCGGTGAACTCAAGGTTGCTTCCGTCGTAGTTGACGAAGGTGCTACAATCAAGCGTCTCCGCCCTGCTCCACAGGGTCGCGGTTACCGTATCCGCAAGCGTTCCAACCACGTTTGCATCACGGTCGAGGCAATCAATAAAGAATCAAAATAAGCATAGCCAAACATGGGACAGAAAATTTCTCCGATTTCCAACCGCCTCGGCATTGTCCGTGGCTGGGATTCCAACTGGTTCGTAGGTAGCAACGTCGGCGATACCATCGTCGAGGATATGAAAATACGCAAGTACCTCAACACCCGTTTGGCCAAGGCTTTTTTGAGCCGCATCGTCATCGAGCGCACTCTCAAACTCATCACCATCACCATCTGCACAGCCCGTCCCGGTGTAATCATCGGCAAGGCCGGTTCTGAGGTTGACAAGTTGAAGGAGGAGCTCAAGGCCATTACCAAGAAGGATATCCAAATCAATATCTACGAAGTGCGCAAGCCCGATCTTGACGCTTCTATCGTAGCTAATTCCATCGCCCGTCAGGTAGAGGGTAAGGTTGCTTACCGTCGTGCTGTCAAGATGGCTATCCAGAGCGCTATGCGTGCTGGAGCCGAGGGTATCAAGATTCAGTGCTCCGGCCGTTTGAACGGTGCTGAAATGCGCCGCAAGGAAATGTTCAAGGAGGGACGTACACCCCTCCACACATTCCGTGCAGACATCGACTACTGCCTCTCAGAGGCTCTCACCAAGGTAGGTTTGATTGGTATCAAGGTTTGGATTTGCCGTGGAGAAATCTATGGCAAGAAGGATCTTGCTCCCAACTTTGCGAAGGCAAAGGACCAGCAGGGAGGCCAGCGTCGTGAGGGCGGTAACAACGATCGTCGCGGCAACCGTCGCGAAGGCGGTTTCCGTCGTCGTGGAAACAACAAGAAGTAATTATTAACGATTTAGAAGCTTTAAGAAATGTTACAGCCGAAAAGAACAAAGTTCCGCAGAACGCAACGATGCAGCCTGAAGGGCAATGCCCAGCGCGGCAATCAGCTCGCCTTCGGATCATTCGGAATCAAGACGCTCGAGAATAAATATATCAACGCGCGTCAATTGGAAGCCGCTCGTGTCGCAATTACTCGTTATATGCAGCGTCAAGGCCAGCTTTGGTGCCGTGTCTTCCCGGACAAGCCTTACACTCGTAAGCCTGCCGACGTCCGAATGGGTAAAGGTAAAGGTGATCCGGAAGGATGGGTTTGCAACCTTAATCCCGGCCGCATCCTTTTTGAGATTGACGGCGTTCCGTTTGAGGTGGCCAAGGAAGCTCTCCGCCTCGGTGCACAGAAGCTCCCCGTCCTCACCAAGTTCATTGTACGTCGTGACTTCGACCCCGAACTCGTCGTTCTCTAATCAATAACCCTTTAAAACAATTACAACAATGAAGATTGCAGAAATCAAAAGTCTTACGACTGATGAGTTGAAGGGTCGTATTGCCGCAGAGAAGGCCAACCTCGAACAGCTGAAGTTCAATCACGCGCTCTCTCCCCTCGACAATCCTATGAGCATCAAGGCCACCCGCCGCGACATTGCCCGTATGATGACCGAGTTGGATGCCCGCGAGAAAGATGCCAAGGCAGATCTCTAAACTCAACGAGTAAACAAAACAACAAAACAAAAGATTTTCAATGGAAACAAGAAATCTTAGAAAGACTAGAATGGGAGTTGTCTCCAGCACAAAGATGGACAAAACCGTCGTTGTGACTGTGAAGTATAAGGAGAAACACCCCATTTATGGTAAGTTTGTCAACAAGACAAAAAAATACCATGCTCATGACGAAAAGAATGAGTGTCAGGTGGGCGATACCGTCCTCTTGATGGAAACTCGTCCGCTGAGCAAAACCAAACGCTGGCGCGTAGTAGAAATCACAGAAAAGGCGAAGTAATATTATGATACAGACAGAATCAAGACTCAATGTCGCTGATAACAGCGGCGCACGTGAAGTGCTTTGTATCCGCGTTCTCGGCGGTACAGGTCGGCGATATGCATCTGTAGGTGATATTATCGTCGTTACAGTGAAGAGTGTGCTCGCTTCTTCCGACATGAAGAAGGGTACGGTTTCCAAAGCCGTTATCGTACGCACCAAAAAGGAAGTGCGCCGTCCCGACGGAAGCTACATCCGCTTCGATGACAATGCATGCGTTCTTCTGAACAATGCAGGCGAAATGCGCGGCAGCCGTATCTTCGGCCCCGTAGCTCGTGAGCTCCGTGCTTCCAACATGAAGATTGTTTCATTGGCACCTGAGGTGCTCTAAACTAACGCTGAACTATAATTATGAGTAAATTACACATCAAAAAAGGAGATACCGTCATCGTCAATCGCGGCGAGGACAAGGGTAAGACCGGTAAGGTGCTCCAGGTGCTCGTAAAGGAGCAGCGCGCTATCGTTGAGGGTATCAACGTAGTTTCGAAGCACACCAAACCCAATGCAAAGAATCCCCAGGGCGGTATCCTCGAGAAGGAAGCCCCCATCCACATCAGCAACCTCAACCTTATCGACCCCAAGAGCGGTAAGGGTACGCGCATTGCCATCAAGGTCGTTGACGGAAAGAAAGTACGTATTGCTAAAAAATCAGGAGAGGAGATTAAGTAATGGCACAGACAGCACAACTTAAGCAGTATTATAAGGACACTATCGTGCCTGCCCTCATGAAGCAGTTCAAATATACGACTGTCATGCAGGTTCCTGTCCTCGAGAAAATTGTCATCAACGAAGGCCTCGGTATGGCTGTCGCTGACAAGAAGATTATCGAAACCGCTATCGCCGAGCTTACCGCTATCACGGGACAAAAGGCAGTAGCTACGGTTTCCAAGAAGGATATTGCACAGTTCAAGGTTCGTAAGCAGATGCCCATCGGCGTTCGCGTTACACTTCGTCACGAGATGATGTATGAATTCCTTGAGCGTCTCATCCGCGTAGCTCTTCCCCGTATCCGCGACTTCAACGGAATCGAGAGCAAGTTCGATGGCCGTGGCAACTACACCCTCGGCATCACGGAGCAGATTATCTTCCCCGAGATCAACATCGACTCTATCCAGCGAATCCTCGGTATGAACATCACTTTCGTCACTTCGGCCAACACCGACGAAGAAGGTTATGCTCTCCTCAAGGAATTCGGTCTTCCCTTCAAAAACGCTAAAAAATAAGAGATAACGTATGGCAAAAAAATCAATGGTAGCCCGCGAGGTTAAACGTCAGAAGTTGGTCGCCAAATATGCAGCAAAGCGTGAGGCCCTCAAGAAGGCCGGCGACTACGAAGCCCTTCAGGCACTTCCCAAGAATGCTTCTCCCGTTCGCCTCCACAACCGCTGCAAAGTCACCGGTCGTCCCAAGGGTTATATCCGTCAGTTCGGCCTTTCGCGTATCTGTTTCCGCGAGATGGCCAGCCAAGGCTTGATCCCCGGCGTTAAGAAGGCAAGCTGGTAATCCTCATAACGAGAAACCCCAGTCTCCAGTGTCATCCTGAATGACGGGCCGTCCGACAAGGAGACCCCCGTCAACCTCAGAATGGCACATTGGAGTTAGGTACAGACCCCTATTTTATTACATTATTAAATATTGTCCGGAAAGTCCGGATTAATTTAACAACTTTATTAAATGACAGATCCTATTGCAGATTTTTTGACCCGTCTTCGCAATGCCATCAATGCCAATCATCGCGTTGTCGAAGTTCCCGCGTCGAATCTTAAGAAGGAGATTTGCAAAATCCTCTTCGAAAAGGGCTACATCCTCAACTACAAGTTGGTGGAAGACGGTCCTCAGGGTACTCTCAAAGTTGCTTTGAAGTACGATCCTCAAAACAAAGTGTGTGCTATCAAGAGTCTGACCCGCGTTTCTACGCCCGGTCTTCGCAAGTATGTCGGTTACAAGGACATGCCCCGCGTCCTCAACGGCCTCGGCATTGCCATCCTCTCCACCTCGCGTGGCGTGATGACCGACAAGGAAGCATCGGCCCAGAAGGTAGGCGGCGAAGTTTTGTGCTACATCTATTAAAAGAAAGGAGAACAACACTATGTCAAGAATTGGTAAATTGCCTATCGCTGTTCCCCAGGGTGTAACAGTCACTATCAAGGACAACGTGATTACCGTCAAGGGTAAGAACGCAGAAATGTCGCAGACACTCACCGGCGGTATCACCGCAGAATTGAAGGACGGCACGCTTGAGTTCTCCCGTCCCGATGACGAACGTCAGTCCCGTGCCCTTCACGGACTCTATCGTTCTTTGGTCAACAATATGATTGTCGGTTGCTCGACCGGTTATAAGAAGGAACTTGAACTCGTAGGTGTCGGCTACCGTGCATCCAACAACGGTAATGTCCTCGAGCTTTCTCTCGGTTATTCTCACGCCATCTATATGGTTCTTCCCAACGAAATCAAGGTAACCACCGTTACCGAGCGTAACCAGAACCCCAAAATCACACTTGAGTCTGCCGACAAGGCTCTCCTCGGTATGGTTTGCACGAAGCTCCGTTCTTTCCGTATGCCTGAACCTTACAAGGGCAAAGGTATTCTCTATGTTGGCGAACAAATCCGTCGCAAGTCGGGCAAGTCTGCCGGTGCTAAATAATTAACCCGCTAAACATTCAAGATTATGATTACGAAGAAAGAAAGAAGAATAAAGATTAAGCACCGCATCCGTAAGCGTATCTTCGGTACAGCTCAACGTCCCCGTTTGAGCGTGTTCCGTTCTAACAAGGGTATCTACGTTCAGGCTATCAATGACCACGAAGGCAAGACCATCGTCTCTGCTTCTTCCAAGGGTCTCACTGGTGGCACCAAAACAGAGATTGCTGCTCAGGTTGGCAAGGCTATCGCCGAGAAGTGTATCGCCGCCGGCATCACCGAGGCAGTGTTTGACCGTAACGGTTACCTCTATCATGGTCGCGTGAAGGCTTTGGCTGACGCAGCCCGTGAGGGTGGCCTCAAATTTTAATCCCTAACAATGGCTTTGAATATGATTAAAGTAAAAAATGCCAACGATATTGAGTTGAAGGACCGTTTGGTCGCTCTCAACCGAGTAACGAAAGTTACCAAAGGTGGTCGTACTTTCACGTTCGCAGCTATCGTAGTTGTCGGCGACGGCAACGGAACGATTGGTTACGGACTCGGCAAGGCCGGCGAAGTTCAGGCTGCCATTTCCAAGGGTGTAGAGGCCGCTAAGAAGAATCTTATCAAGGTTCCCGTGCTCAAGGGTACTATTCCCCACGAGCAGGTTGCCAAGTTCGGCGGTTCCCAAATCCTCATCAAACCCGCCTCTGCAGGTACCGGTCTTAAGGCCGGTGGTGCCATGCGTGCCGTATTGGAGAGCGCAGGAGTGAAGGACATCCTTGCCAAGTCGAAAGGTTCTTCCAACCCCCACAACCTCGTGAAGGCAACCTTCGAGGCTCTTTCGCAGTTGCGTGACGCCCGTGAAATCAGCATGGCACGCGGCGTGTCCATGGAAACGGTTTTCCGCGGTTAATAACAGATTTCTCATTCTTAAAAACATTTTTAAGTTATGGCAACTATCAAAATCAAACAGGTTCGCAGCCGTATCAAATGCTCTAAGACAGAGAAACTGACCCTCGACTCACTCGGACTCACCCGTCTCGGCCTCGTTCGCGAGTTCCCCGACAATGAGTGTACGCGTGGCCAGATCCGTAAGGTGGCTCACCTCATCGAGATCGTTTCTGAATAATTGTTTCACAACGTTTAATCACATTTACAAATATGGATTTACATAATTTGCAGCCCGCCAAAGGTTCCGTAAAGACCCGCAAGCGTGTGGGCCGTGGTGCCGGTTCCGGCCTCGGTGGTACATCTACGCGCGGTAACAAGGGTGCCAAACAGCGTTCCGGTTACAAGAAGAAGATCGGTTTCGAAGGCGGCCAGATGCCTATTCAGCGTCGTCTGCCCAAATACGGCTTCAAGAACATCAATCGAGTGTCTTACAAGGCCATCAACCTTTCCACAATCGACGCTCTGGGTGTCGATAAGGTCAATCTTGATGTTCTCCATGAGGCCGGTCTCATCTCCAAGAAGCAGATTGTAAAGATTCTCGCCAAAGGCAAGCTCACAAAGGCTGTCACTGTAGAGGCCAATGCTTTCTCCAAGTCTGCTGAAGAGGCTATTACCGCTGCCGGTGGTACTGTTGTAAAGATCGAAGCTGCCAACGCCGCTTCCGCTAATGAATAAATCAAATGAGAATTGTTGAGACTTTCAAAAATATTTGGAAGATAGATGACCTTCGCAATCGTATCCTTTGGACGGTCGGTTTGGTTGCTGTCTATCGTCTCGGCTGCTTTGTCATGTTGCCCGGCATTGATCCCGATCAGTTGAACGGACTTCATTCGCAGACCCGCGGCGGTTTGATGGCCCTTCTCGATATGTTCTCGGGTGGTGCATTCTCCAACGCCTCTATCTTCGCACTGGGTATTATGCCCTACATCTCCGCCTCCATTATTATACAGCTTCTCACGATGGTCATTCCCTCGTTCCAGAAGCTCTCCCGTGACGGCGAGTCAGGGCGTAACAAAATCAACCAATATACGCGACTGCTTACGGTTGTAGTTCTTATCTTCCAGAGCTTCGCTTATTTGGTGAACCTCAAGTATCAGATTGGTGCCGCAATCTATGAGGACAGCGTTTGGTTCCGTATCTCTTCCATCATCATGCTCACCGCAGGTTCGATGTTCGTGATGTGGTTGGGTGAACGAATCACAGACAAGGGTATCGGCAACGGTATCTCCTTCCTCATCATGATTGGTATCATCGCACGTCTGCCCCAGGCTTTGTGGCAGGAAGTCGTACTCCGTTCGGGTGCTGAGGCCGGTGGTTTCGTGATGCTCTTGCTTGAGTTGTTCTTCCTCCTTGTTGTGATTGGTATCAGCATTCTCTTGGTTCAAGGCACTCGCAAGGTTCCCGTACAATACGCAAAGCAGATTCGTGGCAACCGCCAGTACGGAGGTGTACGACAGTATCTGCCTCTCAAGGTCAATGCTGCAGGCGTTATGCCTATCATCTTCGCACAGGCCATCATGTTCATCCCGATTGTGTTCGCCAACTTCGGTTCGTCTGAATCCTCTGCATTCTGGCAGGCATTCTTCGACAATACCGGCATTTGGTACAACGTGGTCTTCGGCATCCTCATCATCGTCTTCACTTATTTCTATACGGCTATCACGATGAATCCCCAGCAGATGTCCGATGCCATCAAGGCTCAGAACGGCTTCATCCCCGGCATCAAGCCCGGAAAGAAGACCACCGAGTTCTTGGATGAAATCATGTCGCGCATCACGCTTCCGGGTTCTATCTTCCTCGCCATCGTGGCAATACTTCCCGTTTTTGCCCGTATCTTGGGTATCTCTCAGGAGTTCTCCCAGTTCTTTGGCGGCACGTCTCTTCTGATTTTGGTCGGTGTTATTCTTGACACTCTCCAGCAGATTGAATCTCACCTCATGATGCACCATTACGACGGTCTCATGGAGTCGGGACGCATCAAGGGACGCACGGGAGCTACAGCTGCGTATTAAATTCAGTCGCTGAAGATGATATTTCTGAAGACAGACGAAGAAATCTCTTTTCTTCGCGAGGCAAATCAACTGGTTGGACGTACGCTTGGCGAAGTCGCCAAGTGGGTCCGACCAGGTGTTACGACCAAACGTCTGGATGAGATTGCCGAGGAGTTTATCCGCGACAACGGCGGTGTTCCCGGATTCAAAGGGTATGAGGGTTTTCCCGGCACGCTTTGTATCGAGGTCAACGATGTAGTTGTGCATGGATTTCCCTCCGATTACGTTCTCAAGGACGGTGACATCGTCGGATGTGACTGCGGAGCCGTAATCCACGGCTTCAACGGCGACTCCTGCTATACTTTCCCTGTAGGCAATGTGAGCGAAGATGTGCTCAAACTCCTTCGCACCACCAAGGAATCCCTCTACGAGGGTATAGCTCAGGCTAAGGCAGGCAATCGCGTGGGCCACATCGGATTTGCCGTTCAAGACTACTGTGAACGCCGTCGCTATGCAGTCGTTCGTGAACTCACAGGTCATGGCCTCGGTCGCGGTCTGCACGAGGATCCCGAGGTTCCCAACTACGGCAAGCGCGGCACAGGTCCTTTGCTTCGCGCAGGAATGGTCATCTGTATCGAACCGATGATTAACATGGGGTCCAAGAACGTCACGATTGATTCCAACGGTTGGACAGTGCGCACACGAGATCACAAGTGCTCTGCACATTATGAGCACGCCGTGGCCATCCGCGAAGAAGGCACCGAGATACTTTCCACCTTCGATTATGTCAAGGAGGTTCTGGGCGATAGGTTCATTTAATGTTCCGTCTCCCCGCTCCTCTCTCCAAGAAATTATTAATCTTCAATACAACTCATTAATGGCTAAACAAATTGCTATCGAACAAGACGGTACGATCGTCGAAGCTTTGTCGAACGCTATGTTTCGTGTCGTCCTCCAGAACGGCCACGAGATTACAGCCCATATCTCCGGCAAGATGCGCATGCATTACATCAAGATTCTGCCCGGCGACAAGGTGAAAGTCGAAATGTCTCCCTATGACCTTTCGAAGGGTCGTATCTCCTTCCGATACAAATAATTAACCCCAAACAAATTCCTTTCCGAGGACTATAAAGAAACTTCACAGTTATGAAAGTAAAAGCATCCCTCAAAAAGCGAACCCCAGATTGCAAAATCGTCCGTCGCCACGGCGTTTTGTATGTAATTAACAAAAAAAATCCTAAATTTAAGTTGCGTCAGGGGTAAAATACGTATCTTTGCATCCGTTTTCGCAAAAACATATTTTCTTTTTAACTAAACTATATGGCAGTTAGAATTGTTGGCGTCGACATCCCCCAGGATAAACGTGGTGAGATTGCTCTGACGTACATTTATGGTATCGGTCGTTCGGCCGCAAATACCATCCTTAAGAATGCTGGTGTCGATAAAGACATCAAGGTAAAAGATTGGACTGATGCACAGGCCGCCGCTATACGTGAGTATATCGGTGCCAACTACAAAGTAGAAGGCGATCTTCGTTCTGAAGTTCAATTAAACATCAAACGACTCATGGATATCGGTTGCTACCGCGGTATCCGTCATCGTCTCGGCCTCCCTTGCCGCGGACAGAGCACTAAGAACAATGCACGTACGCGCAAAGGTAAGCGTAAGACTGTGGCTAACAAGAAGAAGGCTACTAAGTAACAATTATCCATTCACATTTGACTATGGCAAAGAAAACAGTTTCTGCTAAAAAGCGTAATGTCAAGGTTGATGCTATGGGCCAGGCCTATATCCATTCTTCCTTCAACAACATTATCATTTCCCTCGCTAACTCCGAGGGTCAGGTCATCTCCTGGTCGTCTGCTGGTAAAATGGGCTTCCGTGGTTCAAAGAAGAACACCCCCTATGCTGCCCAAATGGCTGCTGAAGATTGCTCTAAGGTCGCTTACGACCTTGGTCTTCGCAAAGTCAAGGCTTACGTCAAGGGTCCGGGCAATGGTCGTGAATCCGCTATTCGTACGATTCATGGTGCCGGCATCGAAGTAACCGAGATTATCGACGTTACTCCGCTTCCTCACAATGGATGCCGTCCCCCCAAGCGTCGTCGTGTATAATATTCCGTTTCTTAAAAAGTAAATAACAATGGCAAGATATACTGGACCTAAAACACGTATTGCACGTAAGTTTGGCGAGGCTATCTACGGTCCCGACAAAGTCCTCTCAAAGAAATCAAATCCTCCCGGCCAACACGGCGCAAACCGCCGTCGCAAACTCTCCGAATACGGCACTCAGCTCAAGGAGAAGCAGAAGGCCAAATATACTTATGGTGTACTCGAGAACCAGTTCCGCCGCCTTTTCTCCAAGGCTGAGCGTTCCAAGGGTGTGACCGGTGAAAACCTCCTCCAGCTCCTCGAGTCACGTCTCGACAATGTAGTTTATCGTCTTGGTATCGCTCCTACGCGTGCCGCTGCTCGTCAGCTCGTTCTCCACAAGCACATCGTTGTCGATGGCAAGTGTGTCAACATCGCTTCTTATGAGGTGAAGCCCGGTCAGATTGTCGGCGTTCGCGAGCGCTCCAAGAGCCTCGAGGTAATTGACGCTGCCCTTGCAGGTTTCAACCACGCCAAGTATGCTTGGTTTGAGTGGGATGAGGCTTCCAAATCCGGTAAATACCTCCACCTCCCCGAGCGTGCTGACATTCCTGAGAACATTCAGGAGCAGCTCATTGTCGAATTGTACTCTAAATAATCATTAGTCCTATGGCGATATTAGCATTTCAAAGACCCGAAAAGGTTCTCATGTTGGAATCTGACCAGTTCTCTGGCAAGTTCGAATTCCGACCTCTGGAACCCGGCTACGGCATTACCGTCGGCAATGCCCTCCGCCGTATTCTGCTTTCTTCCCTTGAAGGGTACGCTTTCACATCGATCAAGATTCCCGGCGTCGATCATGAATTCGGTACCATTCCGGGAGTGATGGAGGATGTGACAAACATCATCCTCAACCTCAAGCAGGTCCGCTTGAAGCAGATCGTTGAGGGTATAGATAGCGAAACAGTCAAGGTTCATATCACGCATTCCGATGTGGTCAAGGCTCAAGATCTTACTTCCGCCATGACCGCCTTCGAGGTGCTCAACCCCGACTTGGTTATCTGCCACATGGACCAAAGTGCAACGTTCGACATCACCCTTACCATCAACAAAGGCCGCGGCTATGTGCCCGCAGAAGAGAATCGCGTCGAAGGTGCTCCTCTCGGAACGCTCCCCATCGACTCCATCTACACGCCCATTCGCAACGTGAAGTATGAAATCGAGAATATCCGTGTGGAGCAGAAGACCGACTTCGAGAAACTCATCATCCAGGTAGATACCGATGGTTCCATCCATCCCAAGGATGCCTTGCGTGAGGCAGCCAAGATTCTCATCTACCACTTTATGCTCTTCTCCGATGAGAAGATTTCCCTTGAGACCGGTGAACCCGATATCAACGAGGAATTCGATGAAGAGATTCTCCACATGCGCCAACTCCTCAAGACCAAGCTCACAGACATGGATCTCTCTGTTCGTGCCCTCAACTGCTTGAAGTCTGCTGAGGTAGAGACCCTCGGCGAGCTTGTAGTCTATAACAAGACCGACCTCCTCAAGTTCCGCAACTTCGGCAAGAAGTCGCTCACCGAGCTTGAAGAGCTCCTCACAAGCCTTGGCCTCCAGTTCGGTATGGATATTTCAAAGTATAAACTCGAAAAAGACTAAACAACAATGAGACACAATAAGAAATTCAATCACCTTGGACGAACCAAGTCTCATCGTGAGGCACTTTTGTCCAACATGACGGTATCTCTGATTCGCTACAAGCGCATCACAACCACCGTTGCCAAGGCAAAAGCCCTCCGTATCTATGCTGAGCCTATCATCAACCGTGCCAAGGACGACAGCACCAATTCGCGCCGTATCGTCTTCTCTTATCTTCAGGATAAGGAAGCCGTCAAGGAGCTCTTCGGTGAAATCTCCCAGAAGATTGCCAACCGTCCCGGTGGCTATCTCCGCATCCTCAAGCTCGGCAACCGTCTCGGCGACAACGCCGCTATGGCTATGATTGAGCTCGTCGATTACAACGAGACCTACACCGCCGACAAGAAGGAGGCCAAGAAGTCCCGCACCCGTCGTTCGCGCGGCAAGAAGGCCGAGGCTCCCGCCGCAGAAACTCCTGCAACAGAGGCTCCCGCAGCACCCGCCGAAGAAAAGGCTGCTGAGTAATCTTTCCTCCCTCTTCGGTCGTTCTCCGACCGGCAGTCAGGATTTCATGTATGCCCGTACCCCGTATGGTGCGGGCTTTGTTTTTCCACATTGTTTCCAATCGTATTCTCCCCTTATGCATCGCGAAGACTTCCCCATACTCGAAAGCAGGATTAACGGACATCAGTTGGTCTATCTCGACAATGCTGCCACCACCCAAAAGCCGCTCTCGGTTATCCAAAAGATTTCCGACTGCTATCTCCACCACAATGCCAATGTGCACCGCGGAGTCCATTTCCTCTCTCAGGATGCCACCGAACTCCATGAGGGCGCACGTCGTCGTGTGCAGCGTTTCATCAATGCCGGGAGCAGCGATGAGATTGTCTTCACCCGCGGCACTACCGAGAGTATCAATCTTGTGGCATCCAGTTTCTCTGAAGCGTTTCTCCATGCCGGCGATGAGGTCATAGTCTCCGTTATGGAACATCATTCCAACTTCGTCCCCTGGCAGTTGCTGCGTGACCGCAAGGGCATCCGTCTGCGTGTCATTGACATTCACGAAGACGGCACCCTCAATCTCGATTCCTTCCGTTCGCTTCTCTCTTCCCGTACACGATTGGTTTGCCTCTCCCACACCTCCAATGTCCTCGGCACCGTCAATTCCGTTGGCGACATCATCGCCGAGGCTCACAGCCACGACATCCCCGTGCTCATCGACGGAGCCCAGTCCGTGCCTCACCTTCGCGTCGATGTTCAAGCCTTGGACTGCGATTTCCTGGTCTTTTCAGGCCACAAAATCTACGGCCCCACAGGCATAGGAATCCTCTACGGCAAACGCCGTTGGCTCGAACAGATGCCTCCCTATCAAGCAGGTGGCGAAATGATAGAGAAGGTCACACTCGAAAAAACCGACTTCAACGTTCTCCCTTATAAATTCGAAGCCGGCACGCCTGATTTTATAGGTACCGTTGCCCTTGCCGAGGCTTTGGATTATGTTGATTCCATTGGTATAGACACCATTGCAGCCCACGAGCAGTCTCTGCTCGACTATGCCACCTCGCAACTCCTTGCCGTCCCCGGCTTGAAGATTTACGGGCAGGCAGCCCATAAAGCCGGTGTCATATCCTTCCTCGTTGATGGTTGTCATCCCTATGACATGGGATTGCTCCTCGACCAACTCGGCATCGCCGTACGCACCGGTCACCATTGCGCCGACCCCCTCATGCAGCGTCTCGGCATCACCGGCACCGTCCGCGCCTCTTTCGCCCTCTACAACACCCGCGAGGAGGTGGATACCCTTGTTAAGGGCATCGACCGCGTCGCCTCCATGCTCAGATAATGCGTTTTAAACGCGTCAGATACAGATTTACACCTACCGAAACGTACAAATCGTTACGCGAAGTTCGGGAATCGGTTTGCACGCTTGCAAATGCTTACGCGAAGTTCGGGAATCGATTTGCACGTTTGCA
>CALBPV010000098.1 GCA_937899265.1 uncultured Bacteroidales bacterium | reverse complement strand
TATGCTGTCATGCATGGTCTTTATGGGGGCTGCCACGGAAAAATCCGGGTGCGCCGTAATCTCCTGTCAAGGGAATGACGGGAGAGCTCTTTGCAACATCATGAACAGCGGAACGAACGACAGGAAGCATGGATCCCCACAGTAAATGATATTCAAACCAAAGGGGATAGTTATAGAGAAGACGATTCATCGCCACAGGAACATTGGGATTCTCGTATTTATAGGTCTTCAGTGTCAGCATTCCAGCTCCATCTTGATTTTGGATAGTTTTGACACGCAATGCACCCACATAAGTGGTGTCGTTAATTTTGTTCGGCTCATAGTCGAAAACCGTCCGTCCGCCTGTAGGATACGTGATTTTCTCAAGGATGCATGCCTTCGAGAATCGTCCGGTTCTATCTACGGAACGGTCGGAGCCCACTGAGCCGTCATCGTTTTTGTATTCCCGGGGAATCCAATCGTCATTGGACTTGCCGTTATAATAGCCATAATAGTCCTCATGGCAAGACATGTGGGATATGTGTTGGTAATACTCGGGGAGTGATTGACTGTTGTAATCGAACAGATAGGTTTCTCCACCGGTATCGTTGGCATTCCCTCTCATGGTTACTCCCTGAAGTTTCAGCCGATAGTTATCTGTATCTTCCCCAAAGTAAGCATCGTTGTCAAACTCGATGTAACGTACCGTTGTATTGTCGGAGTTATTTACTTGCATGGTAGTCAGTCGGGACAATCGCACGGAATTCCGCTGATAGTCATCGCGATTGGAGTATGAGAATGATATGGAATTCCCGTTCCACGAAATGCTTGTCAGAAGTTTTGTTTGTATGTGATAGTAGATTGTTGTAGATAAATCATCTGTGTGATTGGGAACCTCATGAACAGTGTAAAGATTTGGATTTCTGGGATCATCACCAACTGTATTATAATAAAAAGCACCCTTGTGTTTGTATTCATTCCTACTTTGCATTGTGTATGAAGGACCGTCTATGTATGAAAAGAGAATGCTGTCTGTTTGCTCAGCCAGTACAATTTTCGAGATCAGCCATGAGGAAACTGATGATACTCCACCGTCAGGCCTTGAAGATTCTGTTGTCGTGAAATAATATTGTACACCATCCGTGTCCGTAATTCTGAATCCGGACGAAATTTCATCAATGCGAATGGGACTATACGGAATCTTCACTATGGAGAAATCATCGGCTCCGTGCCGGAACACTCCGCTCTTTCCGTTGAATGAGTAGGTGTATCTGTCGGTCTCTGTATCAAATCCATAGTCTCCGGCCAATATACACCACGGGGCTCCATAATCTGAGTTCGGGTGGTCTGTCAAGGCATCAATTTGCGCCTCGCTGGTGTAGGATAAAGTTCCGGTATCGACACCATGCCTGACCTCGCAATTGATAATTCCGCCTGTCATCAATGACCACCCGAGGCCAACGGGGCCTGATACATCCTGCACTTTGATGCCGGAGGCGTGATATGAAATCGAAATCGGTAATGAAAACGTTCCGATTTTGATTTCATATAGCGGTATGTTGACGGATGGTACCCCGGTACAATAGTCTATGGGATATTCTCCGAAGCGCTGCATGATTGCAGCCTGCGGTGAAGGTGGCGTGAGACGGTTTGTTTCTTCATTATAGTTTGCCATAGCTTGATTCGGAATGATGTAAACAATCAGGCAGACGGATAATAAATGGAAAATTCTTGTGCGAATGAAAGATTTGATTGGATATGTCATGAAAAGCGCAAATTTAGGTTATAAATGAGGTTTACAACTCAAACTTTTGCTTTGGTCAATTCGAAAGACTTTTCTTTGCTCGTTATCAAACCTTTGCATCAATGTTGCAAAGATAGCGTTTTTTCATTTAAAAACAAACAAAAATGACAAAAACTTGTCTTTGGGAATTGAAAAAAGCTCGGGTTAACTCAAATTTCAGGGGATTTGACTACATTTTGAACAATTGCGATTATTGTTTTTTCTTTCTGCTCAAGGGGTTTTACCAATAACAGCCGCCTTCCACTTTCAACGTGAATTCGTTCCGGGTGGAAGGGTTGGGACGAATCCAGTATTCGTTGGGAAGGGTGGAGTAATCGTAGTCTGCTGTATAACTTTTGTCCCACCGTTTGCCCCGGATGCCGAAGAGCAATTGCAAGGCGCCGCCCAGATGGACAGCCTTGTGTCCCGTCCTCTTGGCGTATGCGGCCAGCGGGAAGCCGTAGGCACCACAGCCTATCAGGGCGATGTCGTAGGGCTCGCTGTCCATCTGTTGTTTCATCCGGTCAAGGGCTTCGAACCAATCGGCGAACTCTGCACTCTGCCCGCCGATGCTTTGCACGGCTTTCACGACGCGAAGCGACGCAAACTGCGGCAATACTCTCTTGTCGCGGAACAGATGTTCCCGGTGACGGGTGTATTGGCTTATGATATCCTCCGCGAAAGGATGGACTACCAGAACCCGTTTGCCTTCCAGCACTCGCGACCACGGATTGCGAGTCCAATACGGTTCGAGCAACAGCAATCGGACTTTCGAGGCTTGATGCAAACGGGCGGCAACATAACGTTCGTTCGGATTCCAACTGCCGAGCACATCCACCGTCTCCATATCCGTCAACATCATTTCCGCAAACCGGCGGATATTCTCTTCTGTGGCCGGGAAAAAGCCCGCATTGTTTTCCATCTTGGCCATGAGGTCCCGATCCCACCACCATTGGGGTTCTTCTCCCCGGATGTATTTCCAGGCGGAATGTCGAGGTTGGATATGCGACAAATAGTTGACCACGGCCTGTGTCTCTACGGCTCCCAACCGGGCGACCATACAGGGTTTCTCGGATGACAGCACTCCGTAGATGAGGGCGGAGGCCCGCTCCTCGTCATAAAGCTCGGGGGTGCGTGCCGGCACCTTCCGCAGCACGCGCTTGCGGTATATCCTGTGAGCTGTCTTCAGCAGGTTCAGTATGGAATGACAGATGTCTGAGGGTTTCATGTGAATGTCTTCATTTGTTACTTCGGCTTCTGTCCAGCTGTGTCTGTCTCCCTCCTGTCACCAGTCCGTAAAACGACGGAACCCATTGTTTCATCACAATACTCAAGCCTATGAGAAGGGTGACCGTGAGGCCGGCTATTCCCACATATTCCAAGATGAGCGTGATGTCGTTCTGTGGGAAGCCCGCGTGCTGTACCAGGTATTTTATGGGGGCGAGAAGCAGAGGATGTGCCGCATATATCAGGAAGCAGCTCTCCTCAAGTACCCGGCTACTGCGTATTCTGCCTTTGGATATGCCATGGGATGTACTGCCGAGGATGGCCGTTATAACAAGAAAAAGTCCGAGGTAGGATATGAGGGGGGAAAGGTGTCGGTTCAGGAATATGTAGAACACTGCATAAAGAAACGTCAAAGCCAATATCGGCCGCCGAACTTTCTGCGTCAGGGCCACCCAGTCTGTTTGGTTGACGGACAACCAAGCGCCCAGGGTGAAAAACAGCAGGGAGTCTTGCCGCAGACCCACCGGGAAATATGTCTCATAATATTTTGCCGCTATCAGGACTGTGAGACAAACCGTTTTCAGATACTTGTGTCTGACGAGTTCATATATCACAGGAGAAATGACGGCAAGAACCATAAGGTCGCGTATAAACCAAAACTGAAAGCAAACGGGAGCTCCTCCGGACAGGTCCCAAAAGGCCCGCAAATAATCTGTGGCTGTGAATTGTGAAACTGCGGGAATGGTGGTGGAGACATGTCCGTCGAGGTAACGTTGCTCCAGATAATATCGCAACAGGGAAACGGCATTCCAAAACACGTAGGGAATCAGCAGGGAATATACTCTGCGTCTGAGTTTCGCAATGTACGCCTTGGCAGGACTTTCGCTGACGTTCTGAAAGAACAGATAGCCTGAAATCAGAAAGAACAGGGGCACGGCTGTCTGTGTCAGAAATCCGGCAAGTCGGCAGAATTTCCCGAAGATACAATAGCCTTCATATTCCGGGCCTGTCATTCCGACATGAATCCATACGACACACAATATCAAGGGAAAGCGCAGGAAGGAGATGGTTTTGGATGCTGCTTCTGTCATAATCTTTTGGGAAGATCTGTTAACTCTATTTCTTATCCTTTATTTTTCCTGAGGAATAAAGCGCTGCCAGAAGTCATACTGCGCAGGCCATGCATGGCAGCAGAATGGCAGGCGTCCGCCGTTCTGTGCGTGCCAATAGGAGGGAACCATGTTGTAGGCGAACTGCCAAGCCGTCGTCACCGGCGGAACCCGCAGTTCGAAGGGTGTGCCCCTCAGCGCAAAACTGAAGAAGAGGTCTTCGGCCACGAAGCGGGTCAGAAAATTCGGAACGGCACGAAGTCCGACACCCATGAAGAGGAGCATGATACGGTAAAGAACCCTGCGGCGAAAGACCACATACGGATGCTGCGGGATACGGTATGCAAACACCCAGCGAAGGGTGTGCCATCCGTCTCCGCGCAGGGCTCGCAACATGGCGTCTGTGCGGCGCAGGGAACACCCGCCGTTCCCGACAACGGCATTCTGTGCCGTATCGGTCACATGCCGCAAACCGAACAAAGGTGCGCCTACATAGTCCCAGTTGCCGTCACACCATCGCTCCAACTCGTCCCGGAAGACGTAGGCATCCAGCTGGTAGATTAAAATATAGACGGCATCGGTAAAGCGGCTGTAGAACGACGGGGATATCATCAGCTTGTTGTAGCCGTGGATGCCGTCAAAGTATTTGGGGTTGAAAGTCTCAATCCGGAGACGGACATGATACTCTGTGGCGACGGCTTGATAAAGGGACAGGTCAACTCTGTTGTGGGTGGCTATGGCGATTTGCCACCTGCCGCCGAGGACACGGCACAGCGCTGTGAATGATGTCCTGTCGGTCTGCGACATCCCGGACTTGTAAATGGGCACTACGATGACGCATTTCTGCCGATGGGGTTTATTGTAGTCTGACGGTGTCATTGTATTGTTTCCGGAGATTGTATTCTAATGTGTTTGCGATACGGAACCGGACATAACTCCCCCCCCTCCCCCCATTGTTTCACAGGGGGAGAAGGACACGTGGAGTGTCTGGGTCAATTAAAAACGGATTTAAAGCGAGTGTCAGAAATCCACCGTCTGCCACAAGCCTTCCGAGGTGCGCACCTGCACGTCAACACTGCCGGCTATGTTGCGGACGAGGCGCACGGCGCGGTCGGCATCACTGGGGGCGTGTCGTGGTGATAACCCGACAAGTCCAATGGAGGAAAGGTAGTCGCTGATGTCGTTGTGGACTGTGTACTTCCCGTCGGAGGGGGCTGGCAGACCCAGAAATCTTATCTCGTCCAGACGCAGAGCCGGGGTTCCTCCGTCGGCATGTGGTTCAAGCTCCCATGAGTATATTCTGTAGATGTCTTCGCCGTCCCTGTAAAAACAGGAATAGAAACGGCCTTCATACCACTGCCGGACATTTTCCAATATCACCTGTCCGTTGTCGTAACCGCATTCGACGGGGAAACGGGTTTCTTCCTTTTCGGACGGACTGTAGGTTCCGTCCATCCACCCGGTATCATGGGCATAGAAGGGATCGGCGTTGAGTTCGCGCGCAAGATATTCTCCATAGGCATATTCCATCCAAAGTGTCTGAGAAAATTTTACGCCTTCCAGACTGTTTATCATAAAATGGTTGGTGAAGGAGCCGAAGTCTTCCAGCCATTGGTCTGTCATTTGGCCGTCGGAAGTCTTCACGGCCAACAGGCGTTTGGGAACACTTTCCCCTTTCCCGCAGAAAGAGATGTTGACAAGGGTGTCTCTGGCGGATACCACCGTCCACTCCATGCCGTTGAAGGTCGTGAAGCGGGCACCGGACGAAAGGGTAAAGTCGAAAGCGAGGGTTTCTTTCTGTGCCTCGAAGTCGTAAATGTAAATCTGCTTGTCGGCAAGACGGTAGCCGTACTGCAGCTTGACGGGGTTATACGGCTGACCTTGAGTCCGGTAACTTTCATCGATGATGCGATAATAGGTGATTCCGTTGTCTGCCTGCTCTGTTTCTCCGCTGTACTCGACAATGACAGGCTTCGTCTGTCCGTTTTCAACAACAGCCATAGCCCAGCGTTGCAGATCGTCAGCTTCGGAGCCGGAATTGTCACCCGGCTGACCGGAAAGAATGGCATAGGCTTTGCTTTTCAGCATGAGGTGGGTCTCTTCATCAAAGTATATCGTCGGCTCTCCTTTGCGTGTGAATGAGTAAAGACACGGTTGCGAAATGCTTGTGGTTTCCGGATAAAATGGAGCCAGAATGCCGCGCCAACTTCCAATGCCGCGCAGGAAGTAAGCACTCTCCGGACCGGGACACCACAACTCATAGTTCTTCCCGTCGGAAAGCCTGACGGAAATCACTCCTGTGAGCGGATGGCTGAGCAGCAGACCGTCATGACGGTACTCGGTCTCCTTGCCTTCCTGCCATGAGAAACAATACAGCAGACGTTCTTTGCCCTCCGCTGATTCGGAAACCTCTTCAAAGTCGGATGAATAGACAAAAACTGAGTCTCCTGCCTCACGAAGGGAGAAGTAACCTTTATGCCACCCGTGTTCATGCAGGGCAGCACCGTCGCACAGAATCTGCTTATATTTCCTGCCTTCAATCAGCGTGTCGCCACCTATCTCATAATCGACAATCCGGGTGGGTGCAGTCCATAGCACCGACCACGTTGTCCCTTCGGGATAGTATTCGGCATGCAGAGACTGTGTGCCCAGCCCCATTGCCAAACATAAAACGCTTGCGCGTAGTAATTTAAGAACTTTCATTTCTTTTGGGTTTTATATTATTCTTAATGGATTAACACCGGCATTCTCCAATAGCTTTTTGTTGCTGCAAATATACAAATTAATTGACAAATATCCAAAATTAATCGCCCAAAATTTACAAAAACAGGCAAAAAGCCAAATTGGGGGTTACGCCCCAGTTGACATTGTCTGTCCCCAATACACCGACACCTTTCAACTGCCCTGTCACATTTCCACAGACACCGAAGTTTCCACCGTTTCCATTGCCTGCAAATCCTATGACACCGAATGTGCGACCGGATCCCGACTGTGCCTCCTGAGAGTAACCCAGCACGCCGACGGACTTATGACCCGGGTCATGCGCACGGGAATATACGCCGAAAGTCCAACCCGAAGTATTTGATATTGAGGCATTGACATTGATGCCTCGCTCATTGTCCTTACATACGACATCAACAATCGAACCGCTGTACCCAGAGGTGCCGTCTCCGACAACAAGATTGGAATTGAAACTTGTGGAATCTGTTCCTATTCCGACATGACCATTGGCATCAACGGTCAACTGTGCATACGCGATTTGAGACATAAGCAGGAGTCCCGAAATCAAAAGTGAAGTTTTTTTCATACTCGGAGTTTGTTTAGGTTAATAAAAGGTGAAATATTGGAGTTATGATAACGGTTTTACAAATCTATATACCCCCAGAAACAGAACTGGCCGCGGATTATCCGAAGTTCATATTCTCCGGACAAATCAGAGGGTAATGTCAAGGTCTCGGTTCCGTCGGGAATAACGATAGAGTACACAACATCACCGTCTTCGTTGACGAGCTGCAGAGTGCAGCCGTCACAAGAAGTATCGAACAGCAGACGATTCTCATCTATATATAATATGGGAATAGCGATAGGTGACCTACCTACGGGTTTATGTGTCTCGCTCTCGTCTGTTTTTCTTACTTGAAGATCTAAAAGATTATAAGGAGACTGACCACATAGATTGCTGATTGAAGTCAGCAAAAAGACCGACAAAAACAATGCGAATTTATTCATCACTTTGAAGAGCTTAAAATTAAATTTGTGCCGCAAAGATATAAAAAATAAGAAAGATGAACAAATTTTTTAATAAAAACTTGTTCATCAATAGTTCATCAAAAAACGAAGAAACTGGCTGTGGTACAGAGAAGAAAAAAATCTTGCTCAAAATTTACCAAAAATTATCAATAGTTCATCAAAAGTTCATCAAAATCGACGAAAAATATCTGTTGCCCTGTTATTCTGAAAAAATATAGAGTAATTGTAAAAGATTGGACTTAAGTGTGGTAGCCTCTTTCTTTCCGAAGAGTTTTTCATTTGCCCGCGCTTTCGAATTGGATACAACAGAGGCCGACTTATCGGTTATGAGAGAAATGGCACTTTCGGAGATATCCAAGATAAGAAGAATACAAATACGCATTTCCAACATGGACAAGGCTCTGCCTGTCCTAAACTTTTTGTAGGTGACAGGATTATCCGTGCGAAACCGGGTAACCAATTGGTTCCACTCCTTCTCTATTGGCTGTATTTTTACATTGATGTCTTTCGATTTTCTGATAAATAGATTTGCAATCTCACTATTCAGAAAACAATTCGGATTGTCAGTTTCCGATACCTTGGTACCAGCTATATAACTCTCATTCTCGGCCTGAAGTTGTTCAATGGTTTCATACAATTCTGCGAGCCGACTCTCTTTGGCTGCAATGACGCTCTCATAGTCTTGAGACTTCAGTTGCCTGAGTTCTTCCTGTATTTTGTTACGTGTATCCAGAGCGAGGCTTAAATCGCGTTCCAAGTTTGCTATCTTCCATTTCTTTTTGCGAGAAACCTCTTTGAATATCCAGCAAAGGCTCCCAATAATCATCATTGCAGCAAAAATCGCACCAACGAACAATGTTCTGTTTTTCCTGGCCTGTTCCCTAGCCAATTCTGCCTCTTTTTCGCTTCGGGTGTAATTGTAGAGCGAGGCCATCTGGTGGATGGCATCTGTGCGCATCTGGTCATGAAGGCTGTCCTGGGCTGCCTCATACATTACTGAGAAATGCACAATGGAGTCCATGTCTCCTCTCTCCCGATAAACATGAAGTAATCCTCGATAGCCTTCAGATAGATGACCATATTGTATGGATTTTCGGAAATAGTGTTCTGCAGAATCAATGTCTTTTATTGCAATACAATACATACCCCTTGTGTAATAGTATGCCTCCCTTCCTTTGGATATATTCCCCAAACTGTCGAATTCTCCTGAGTCGTGTTCAAATAAATTCAGCATTTTTTCAGCCTCGGACATTTGATTGCGACTTGTGTAAATAAATATAGATGGCGCTACCATTGATGCTGCTTCAGAATGCAGACCCAATTCTTCCAACTCATGATATGACTCCTTAATTATCTGTAATACCATTTCTTTATTATCAAGAATAGAGTAGGGACGAAGCAATTGGCTTTTGGCTATGATATAATCAGCTTTTGATGAAGTTTTCCGAACGCAGTCTATGTAATGTTCTCTTGCCTCAATCTCTTCTTTGGGTAAATTCTGCTTGTGGAAGATGCTGGCCATCTGCCCATAGACTCCACGCAAAATGCGGTAGGCGTCCATATTATTCGTTGTGTCAGCCCTGTCGATGGCATCATAATAAGCCTGGAGTGCTTCAGGTGCCCATCCGATGTCAATGAGGGCGCAGCCGTGCATATAATATGCCAGGCAAGATTCGTTGCCACGACCATGCTCTTCGAAATAATCTACCAGAATGCGGGTCAGCGAATCCGTGTTCAAAGTTCAAAGTTCAAAGTTCTAACCCTTAATTTTCTTGACGTAATTTCTCGGTATCTTGACGGCGGCTGAAAGGAGATGATTGAGACGGAGCATGATGTAGTTGACACCTTCGATGCGGAGACATTCTCCCTCGAAGCCCTCCAGCGGGCCGGCCAAGACCCGCACCACATCTCCCACATGGAGGGGTGTGGGAATGAGCGAGATGGCAGAGACACGGGCGACGACATCCATGAATTCTGCCATTCGGTCATCGGCAATGGGTGCCGGAACACTCTCTCCGGGCGCGCGCATCAACCCCCGAAGGTGAGATTCCCCCCAGAGCAGCCCCCGATGTTTGAGGTCAATGCGGACAAAAATCAACCCGGGTGTGAGCACGACCTCGACGCGCTTCATACGATCGGACCACTTGTGGAGTTCGGAACGCATAGGCAGAAAGGTTTCCACCCCTCGTTCTTCAATCCAGAGTTTCATCTTACGCTCGTAGTTGGCGACAGTACGCATGACGTACCAATGGGGGAGGTTTTTTTCGGTTTCTATCATAAGAAGTTGGAAGTTCAAGAAGTTCGGAAAAACAAGAGTTTTTTCATTTTAATAACGGGGAAAAGGGGTTAAGGGGTCATGGTCTAAGGTTCAATTTGAATTTTTTGTACCATATCATCCACTTATGGGGCCATCGTGCGATGCGTTGCGGGATGCGAATCAGGAAGCGCAGGATTTTGTCCCGAAGGAAACCTCTCCGCTCGGCAGCCGTGAACGACAGACGGCGGAGGCCACGGGCAGCACACACCTCATCGATGAGCGCATCGATACGGCGGGTCTCGGAGGGACGCTGGCGATAGAAGCGCGACATCCAGGAGTGCATACAGAGCACTTTGCCGCCCGGGCCGTAGAGAACGGTGGAGAATCCGTCGGCGTGGCGCACTCCCCTTAAATACAGTGTATCGAAATGGAGCGCCAACCAGAAGAAGAAGTTGTAGTAAGGCTCGACATAAATTGCATCGAGGGCCTCTGGAGTAACGGACGATGGAGTATGGTCGAGATAATCGGCCTGCTTCCAGCGGGAGAGAAGCTCTTCTTTGTGGGTCGCATAGTTGAACCGTGCAATCTCGCGCACGGTCTCCTCCCCTCTCCAGAGTGTGCGAATGAGCCGCAGGTCGAAAACATTGAAGAAAGGATTGGTGACAATGGGATTGCCGCTTCGGGGACAGGCGGGTGAAACGTCGGCACAGCCGGCATTGGCGTAACCGTGAGCCACGACGTATTCGGCCAAATCGAGCACGGCATCGAGATTGGCAACGAAAGCATCCTCATCGACATTGATGGCAATGTCGCAATCCCCGTCGGCCAACATCCGAAAGAAATAGCCGTCGGCCGGCTGGTCGGTGAGACGCACGCAAGGGATGCCGTCCGCCTCATACAGACGGGCGGACTGACGGTAGAGTTCGAGCGAGAACGAACGGGTGTAGAACTTGACCCGGAGGTTACTGAGCAGCGGTCTTTCCATTGTAATAATAACGGTCTAATATCTAAAGAAGTTCGAAAAAACAAGAGTTTTTTCATTTTAATAACGGGGAATACGGGGAA
>CALBPV010000097.1 GCA_937899265.1 uncultured Bacteroidales bacterium | reverse complement strand
CGCTGGTGGCTCAAACAGGAAGCGCCGACATGGGGACATGTGAAGGTCGATCCCATCGACTATGACAAAATCTCGTTCTATGCAGCCCCTAAAAAGAAGGAAGGCCCCAAGTCGATGGAAGAAGTCGATCCCGAAATCGTCAAGACGTTCGACAAACTCGGCATTCCCCTCCGCGAACGCGAGATGCTGGCGGGTGTGCAGCAAGAAGGCACATCGGGAATGGCGGTCGATGCCATTGTCGATTCGGAATCGCAGACCACGACCTACAAGGACAAACTGGCCGAGCTGGGCATTATCTTCTGTTCGTTCGGCGAGGCAGTGAAGGCTTATCCGGACCTCGTGAAGAAATATCTGGGCAAGGTCGTTCCACCGCGCGACAACTATTATGCGGCACTCAATTCGGCGGTTTTTTCCGACGGCTCATTTGTCTATATCCCCAAGGGGGTGCGCTGTCCGATGGAACTGGCTTCTTATTTCCGTATCAATGCATCGGGCACAGGACAGTTCGAACGCACGCTGATAGTGGCCGATGACGAAGCCTATGTCTCCTACCTGGAGGGCTGTACGGCTCCGATGCGCGACGAGAACCAGCTCCACGCGGCTGTCGTCGAAATCTATGTACACGACCGCGCCGAGGTGAAATACTCGACCGTCCAAAATTGGTATCCCGGCGACAAGGACGGCAAGGGCGGTGTCTATAACCTCGTGACCAAGCGGGCTCTCTGTGCCGGCGATTTCTCCAAGATTTCGTGGACACAGGTCGAAACGGGTTCGGCCATCACGTGGAAATACCCCTCCTGTGTGCTCAAAGGAAACAACAGCTCGGGCGAGTTCTACAGCGTGGCGGTGACCAACAACTACCAAGAAGCCGACACGGGAACCAAGATGATTCACCTGGGAAAAAACTCGCGGTCAAGAATCATCTCCAAGGGTATATCGGCCGGACACTCCCAGAACTCATATCGCGGTCTGGTGAAGGTGGCTCCCGATGCCGACGGGGTGAGAAACTACACTCAGTGCGACTCGCTGCTGCTGTCGAACACCAGCGGAGCGCATACTTTCCCCGTGATGGATATACAAAACCCCACAGCCGTGGTGGAACACGAAGCCACCACCTCCAAAATCAACGAAGACCAGCTCTTCTACTGCAACCAGCGCGGCATCGGTCCCGAGGAAGCCGTAGGTCTCATCGTGGGCGGTTACGCCAAAGAAGTGGTTTCGAAACTTCCGATGGAATTTGCGGTCGAGGCGCAGAAGCTGCTTTCGCTTTCGATAGAGAATTCCGTGGGCTGATTTACATCAGACAATATAAAACAACAGTCATCTATGTCTCTCTTAGAAATACATAATCTCCATGCCTCGATAGGCGGAAAAGAGATACTCCGCGGCATCGATCTCACCATCAATCCCGGCGAGATACACGCGGTGATGGGTCCCAACGGAGCCGGCAAATCCACTCTGTCGGCCATACTTACCGGCAACCCGGCATACACGGTCACCGAAGGTACCATATTATATAAAGGTAAAGACCTGTTGGCCATGAGTCCCGAACAGCGGTCGTGGGAAGGCATCTTCCTTTCGTTCCAATATCCTGTGGAAATTCCGGGCGTTTCGATGGTGAACTTCATGCGCACGGCAGTGAACGAACATCGCAAATACAACAACGAGCCGGCACTCTCGGCAACGGAATTTCTGCGAATGATGCGCGAGAAGAGGGCCGTGGTTCAGCTCGACAACAAACTGGCCAACCGTTCGGTGAACGAAGGTTTTTCGGGTGGCGAGAAGAAACGCAACGAAATCTTCCAAATGGCGATGCTGGAACCTACCCTTTCGATACTCGACGAAACTGACTCCGGTCTCGATGTGGACGCTTTGCGTATCGTCTCTGACGGAGTAAACCGTCTCAAATCGGCCGAACGGGCTTCGATTGTCATTACCCACTATCAGAAACTCCTCGAGTATATCGAGCCGCAGTTTGTCCACATCGTCTATAAGGGACGGATAGTCGAGAACGGCGGCCCCGAACTGGCCAAGCGCATCTTTGACGAAGGCTTCGACTGGGTGAAGGAGAAAACAGAGTAACTGGAGAAGCGAACCCCACCATGCAACAGTATTTGGATTTATATAACGAATGCCGTGACCTCATCGACAAGAACGGGGCTCCGGTGCTCAATGCCCAACGGCCTTGGGCAGCCGAGACCCTGAAACGGGAGGGGCTGGCCAAACGGGCGAAGGACTTCACTTCGACCGATGCGGAAACCATGCTCTCGTCCGACTATGCCATCAATCTTGCGCGTCACGAGGTGCCTGTCACACGAGCCAACCTGTTCACCTGCTCGGTGCCCGAACTCTCGACACAGGTGTGGTATCTGGTGAACGAGCAGCTACTGCCCTGTCCGGACGATGACAGGCTCCCCGAAGGTGTCTTTGCGGGCAGTCTGCGCGAGTTTGCGGAGAAGTATCCCGACCTGGCCGGACGGCACTACAACAAGCTGGCTTCACAGGATGTGCCGCAATGTCAATTGGGCGTTTCGGCACTCAACACGTTGCTCTGCCAAGACGGCTTTGCCCTCTATGTGCCCGACGGCGTGCAGATAGAGAAGCCCTTCCAATTGATTTCGCTGCTCCGTTCGGTCGAAGACTTCATGGCTTGCCAACGTATCCTCATCATCCTCGGGGAGGGTGCCAAAGCCAATGTGCTGGTTTGCGACCACGACAACGAACTCCGTCTCCACGAAGGAGACCCTTTGGGGTCGCTGCTCTCGCTGCAAGTGGCAGAAATCTATGTGGGAAGGAACGCACAGTTCGACTACTATTGTCTCGAGGAACATCACGACAACTCACAACGTCTGTCGCAAATCTACGTGAGCCAGGCAGAAGGGTCGAATGCAGCCATCGGGCAGTTCTCGCTCACCGCCGGTACGACCCGCAACCACGCACACATCGCCCTCGACGGCGAGCACATCGACACACAACTCTTCGGGATGGTCATAGCCGATCGGAAGCAGAAGGTCGATAACCTCACGTTCATCGACCACCGTCATCCCTCATGCACTTCAAACGAACTGTTCAAATACGTTCTGGACGACGAAGCCCAAGGCGGTTTCCTGGGAAAAATCCTGGTCCGTGAAGGCGCTGTGGGTACGGATGCCCATCAGACCGACCGCAATCTCTGTCTCACCCCGAAGGCCCATATACTGGCGCGCCCAGAACTTGAGATTTATGCCGACGACGTGAAATGCTCTCACGGAGCGACCGTAGGCCAGCTGGATGCCTCTGCTCTGTTCTATATGCGCACACGCGGCATTCCGGAAGAAGAAGCCCGGATGCTTCTGATGTTCGCTTTCATGAGCGATGTCATTGACAAAATACGCATCCTCCCCCTTCAGGACCGCCTTCGCCATCTGGTCGAGAAACGGTTCCGGGGCGAACTGGGCACAGCAGCCTCCTGCCAAAACTGCGGCTGAACCGAACAACTTGCGCTACAGACATTCCGCCTGACTCCCCAAAAGAACAGAGTCGGGCGTTTTTGTGTCAAAAAGTAACAAAAACGGCTCACCGGCAGAATCTGTGTTAAACTCCTGTCTGATTAGGGGGAGATACTATCCGTTTGGAGCCATCAATAATCGATGGCGGCTTAAAAAACTTTTTGCGGATTCATCGTCTGACGATAGAGGCTTGGAAAACTTTTGGCAGGTCTATCGTCCGACGATAGAGGCTTGGAAAACTTTTGGCAGATCCATCGTCTGACGATAGAGGCTCGGAAATCATTTTTTGGATTCATCCGACGGATGGAGCCAAGACGGGTCGTTGATGCTCCCAATCAAACTATTTTCGAACACAGGGTTTTGCCGATGAGACACAAAAACATGCTGCACAACATATTTCCGATAAAATATTGAACATTTGTTGCGTTTTTTTGCCCAAAAATTTGCACAATTCAAAAAAATGTCTTATCTTCGCAGCGTCAAATTCTATATAATCAATCTTCAGATGTAGTTTCGAAGATTTCTGATTCTCGTAAGAAACAAACCAGTAGAAATTTGTTTGAAACGAAGTGCGTAATTGTTATGTCAAGCAATTCCTTGTTTCCGTCGCTTGCAAGCGAACCGTGAAACAAGGATTTTTTTGTTTCGCGCCTCTGCGAAATCCTACCTAAAGATGACACAAAGTGTCGCAAAAAGGACACTAAAACGGCAAGTTTGTACCGTTAAGAAGAAAAAAAGGCGGTTTTCTGTATTTTTTCGCTCAGAATTTTGCAAAGTTGAAAATAATTCAGTATCTTTGCCGCAATTATAAACCATTTTTCAGAACAGAAAATATGAAAAACTGTTTCAAAAAATCGAGACTCGGCATTTGGGTGCTCATGTCAATGGCAATCGTGGCCTTGAGCAGTTGTGTGTCGCGAGAGCATTTGGTTCTATTTCAGGATGCCAACGAATATCAGGATCCCAAACGTATTGCATCCACATTCGACATCCGCATCCAATCGGACGACCAGCTGGCCATCTCCATTGCCTCGCAGACCAAGGAACTCGTTGACGTGTTCAATAACAAAACGCTCATCGGCTCGGGCAGCAGTGGTTCCATGGGCGGCGGCAGCGGTTCCATGGGCGGCAGCAACACCAATCTCTCGGCGTTCCATGTGGACAAAGACGGCTACATAGAATTCCCGATATTCGGGCGCATCTATGTGGAAGGATTGTCACGTAAAGCCCTCGCCGACACCATTCAGAACCGTTTGCGCAGCGGCTATGTGAATGATGCCGTTGTAAGTGTCGAGTTGCTGAGTTTCCATGTGGTGATTATCGGACCTTCGAACCAGTCGCAAATCCTGACATTGGATAAGGACCGTTGCACCATCATCGAAGCCATCACTCAGGCCGGCGGTTTCCCCATAGGCAGCTATCGAGAAAATGTGTTGGTGATTCGAGAAGAAAACGGAGAAATATGGACCACGCGAGTTGACTTCACCAAACTCTCGGACTTGCTCAACTCCCCCGTCTATTATCTGCAACAGAACGATATCATATATATAGAAGGCAACGGTGCTTCGACAGTGGATGAAAGTGCTACATACAAGTATATTACCGCAGTTTCCACCATCGCATCCTTCTTGGTTTCAATGTCAGCTATCATCATAGCAGCGTTCTAAACGATTCAACAACAGTCACTTCATGGAGAATATGAAAACCATCCCCCAGACCGGGTTCCAACCCCCTGTGGGACAACAATCTGCAGAACCGAAGAAAGGCGCGTCATCGGCGTTCAATGTGAAAGACTACTTGACCATGATTATCTTCAACTGGTACTGGTTGCTGGTGGGAGGCATTTTGGCGTTCTTGGTGGCTTTCGTCTATATCCGCACGCTGCAACCGCAATATCAGCGAGTGTCGGACATTCAGATTTCGCTCGGACAGGATCAGAACGGAACGATGGACATTTCGAGATATCTCGGATTCGACAACGGCAATTCGCAGGGTGCCCTCGACAACGAGCTTTACATCATCCATTCGATGAAACTTGCCGACCAGGTGGCACAGACACTCCAACTCGATGTTCGCTACTATGTCGAAGGATTCTTCAGCAAAGCTTACGTTTACGAAGACCGTCCGTTCTCGATGAGATTCATGAGCACATACAGTCAAGACCTCGTCATCGGTGTGCGCCCAGAAACGGAGGAAACTTTCCGCATCGTCTCGGTCAAAGTGAACGGTGCCGTTTACCGTATCACAGAACAGGATGATTATTCCTACTATTTCGGCAGTTCGTTCGAGATTCCCAACACGCAAGAGTCAGCCATCATAGAGTCCAACAAACAGAATACTGAAATACTGAAAAGCCTGCTCGGCGAGGTTGTCTTTGTGGAACGTAATTCGCCGCATGCAGCTGCCGTTCGTGTCCAGGGAATGCTGTCCACCGAAAACCGCGCTTCATCGGTGATACGTATCACCTGTACGACCAACTCGGTCTCGGAGGCAGATGCCGTTTTGCGGGAGGTCGTGAAGGCTTACGACAAGCAGTCGTATGAAGCTCACAACGTGAGCACCAACAACTCCATCAATTTCGTCAAAAAACGTATCGACGAAGTTTCGCAGGAGTTGGGCGAAACAGGCAATCAGCTCACCGAATTCGGTATTGACGTGTCTTCGCTGGACGAGAAGGGACAGAGTTCCCTGCAATCGGCAGCATCAAGTTCGGCCGGCAGCCTTTCTGCAGCGCAGGACGAAGCGGCCCAAGTCTCTGCCTCCCTCAACGCGGCCCGCAACTTCAGACAACGCGTTCAACAGGCCATCGCAAGCAAGGATTTCATCTCCACGTCCGGAGAGGAAGCCGGCGTGGCTTCTATGGTCGCAAGCTATAACCAATTGATAGACGAACGGCAGCAGCTCCTCAAGAATTCGTCGGCTGAGAATCCCGCTGTCCGCAAACGTGATGCGGCCATAGAGACGATGCAACGTAACCTGATTGGAGCTATCGATGCCTATATCGAACAACTTTCGACCCAAAGCAGTTTGGCCAACAGCAAAGTGTCCCGACTGCGCAGTTCGGCAGCTCCCAAAGCCATTTCGTACGACTCGACGGCCATCAAAGCCAAGTCGTTGGGCATCTCCCACAAGTACAAGGAACAATATTTCTCTTACCTTCTCCAGAAGAACGAAGAGCTGAAACTGCAATTGGCTGTGGGCGAAAACTCCACCAAAGTGATTGAAGACCCGATGGGAAGTACCGCTCCGATTTTCCCCATTCCTTTCAAAATATACGGCATATTCATCTTGGGCGGCATTGCTTTGCCGCTGGTTGTCATCTTGGTTATCCTGCTCTTGACCACCACGATTCGCGGTCGCAAAGATGTGGAGGATGTGGTTGATATCCCGTTTGTGGGCGAAATACCCGAACGTGAGAACGATGACAAGCAAAACTGGTTCCTCCACATGGTGGATACAGTCTTGAAAATCAAACCCGAGGAAAAACTCAACCACATTGTTGTGGATGCCAATTCGAAGAATCCTTTGGCTGAGGCTTTTCACCTCATTCAGAGCAACTTGGCATACGTAGGTGACACACCGGGCGAGATTCCCCAATGTATATTCTTTACGTCATACGCGCCCGGAGCCGGCAAGAGTTTCGTCTCTCAAAACATGGCGTCCATTTTGGCCAACAGCGAACGCAAGTCCATTTGGGTCGATCTTGACATCCGTAAAGGCCACAAGAATCTCAACCTCGTGCGCGAAGACCAGCGTCCCAAAAAGCCCATCGGACTGACAGATGTACTCTCGGGCAAAGCCAGACTCGAAGATGTGCTGTTCGAGAGCAAAGACAACGACCGCCTCGACCTGCTTCTCGCCGGCCCGGTTCCGCCGAACCCCGTTCAGTTGCTCATGAGCGACAAGATGCAAGAGGTCATTACAGAGCTCAAGAAGAGATATCAGTATGTGATTCTTGACTCCGTGCCGTCGGGTGTGGTAGCTGATGCCAAACTAAGCAACCGCTATGCCGACCTTACCATCTATGTGGTGCGCGTGGGTGTGACCGAACGGGCACATCTCGAAGAGATTGAAAAACTCTATCAGAGCAACCAGTTCCGCAACATGTGTCTCCTGCTCAACGGAGCTACCCGTGACGGACACAGCGGTTACGGCTATGGCTATGGTTACGGCTACGGTTACGGCTATGGTTATGGCTACGGTTACGGCTACGGCGAAACCGATGACGACAAATAATTCAGTTTCCGAATAGAAAATCCGACAAATATCCCCGAGGCTTCCAAAAGACGGATGCCTCGGGTTTTTCTATAGCACCCCACCCCTATCATCCTCAGGGGCAGACGCTCTGTGCACGTAGCCCTGCGGACTACCATTTCAGATAGCCATACTTTTCTTTCCAATGGAGTTGGACGGCATTGACGATGTTCTGCCAGATGATATAGGCACCGGGAGCAATGGCTGCAATCGGATTGAGGAATTGGAGGGTGAGCCAAATGGCGACGGAGGTGTTTTTCTGTCCAAGGGCTTGTCCGGCGGTGACGCTGTCGCCATAATGATGTCCCACAGCCTTGCCGATGGTGAAGAGCAGGAGGGTGACAGGCAAGGGGATGAAGAGCAGAGCAATGAGCACACCGCCGTGAACGCCGGAATGCAAGAGATTCTGCCAAGTGACACCGGTAATGATACTCAGGTTGGTACACCAGAGGTAGAAAGAAAGATTCTTGCGATGCTGGAACCAGTCGGCCACACGAGGCAGGAAGAGACGCGTGAGGATGGCCAGCATAAGCGGCAGCAGGAGTACAGCAGACACCTTGCGCAGCACCATCCACGCCGACTGGAGGAAAGGCATATCGGCACCTGGATTGACCATCGGGAAGAGCAAGGGAATGAGAACGGCTGTGACGAGGTTGCCCAACACGAGGAAAGCCGTGAGTGAAGAAAGATTGCCTCCCAGTTTCTCGGTAATGACAGGAGAGGCGGCGGCTGTGGGCGAAACAACGCAGATGAAAATGCCGATGCCCACCACCTTCCATGTATAGTCGTCAATCAAGAATACGAGGCCGACAGCCAACAACGACAAAGAGGCGCGTATGGCCTGAATAATGAAATGCCAGGTGTGGAGACGGAGTTCGGAGAGCCGAATTTTGCAGAATGACGTATAAAGCATCATAAAGATGATGTAGGGCATGAGACTTGTGAGAAACGGCCCCACACGGTCGCCCACAGGTTCCAGTACAGGCACATGGGAGAAAAGCAGATAGACTGCGGTGGCAAAAAGAATGGTGGCCAACAGCTGCCACTGCCGCACAATGACGAGAATTCTTCGGAAGGCAATCATCAAGATTCAAGTTTCAGGTTTCAAGTTTCAAGTTCCAAGTTCCAATATCAGCGTTTCACTTCAAGAATTTGAACGGGCGTAGGTGCTGTCTCCACACGATGTTCCCCATCGCCCTGAAAGGCATCCTGGACGAAGAGATGGAGACGGTGTTGCGACTTCCAGAGTTCCATGTCGAGCGAGGGCTCCCAGGCGTGGACAGAAAAGCGGGTAAGGTCTTTTACCTTCCACCGTCCTCGCCGCAAGTCTTTGGTATAGTACATTGAAACCTTGGAGCCGCGTTCTTCATCGCGGAAGATATAGAAAGCTTTGTGCCCATCGACCACGATGCGCGGACGGGCGATGGGTATCATCTTGGTGCCGCCGCCGGCAAGGGAGAAAGGAGTCTTTCGGTCGGAAACCTGTTGTTGGTGCCATTCTGTGCCGTCGTGCCACACCACGCGATATTGGGGAATCAGCGATGCCGAGTCGCGCCAATAGGTGGCAATGAAAGGATGTCCCTCGGCATCGGTTGACATCGAGGTCTGGTTGATAAGTTCCGAGCGTTGCGGAATACGGAAGGCCACCTCGGCCGTTGACAGCCTGACGGGAAGGTCATAGACAGAGCCGTCGGAACGAGTCCACGTGACACCACCGTCGGACGAACGGGCATAGCAAAGGTCGTGGTTGGTTTCGACCATCCAAGTTTCTCTCCATACCCAAGACAAATGAATGGTTCCTTCCGAATCGACATAAAGCTGCCAATAGGCACTTCGTTTGCCCTCGCCGTCGAGCAGGATATCCTGCACACGCACCCAACGGTGTGTGGCCAAATCCCATCGGTTGAGGATGAGATTGCCTCGTCCGGACTTGCCGCTACGGTAGGCAAAAAGGAGATCGCCGTTCTTGAAACGATAGAACTCCGGATAGGTCACCTTATTCTCCTCGAGACCGGTCATGGATGTAAGCGTATCGAGCTCCAGCGAATGGGGCGCTTTGGAGCGGCAGTAACGCAGGGGATTGTCGTGGTGGTCAAAAGAAACATGAAGCCATCCCTCTCCGTCGATGCCGATGGAGATGATGTTGTGGGCATCGGCGGCTTTTCCCTTATATTGCGACCGGCGTATTTCCCAGTCGGCAGAAGGAGAGGAGAGAGACCTTTTGGCCAGCGTGAGCCAACCTTCGGGGTCATAATAAGCCACAAACTGAAGATCCCCGTCGGCAACAACCGAGCTGTTGCGGAATACGGTGGTATTGACAGAGGTCTGAGCATAGCCCAAGCCTACAGGACTCAACTTCTGGGCATAAAGCGACACGGCAAGGGAAAGCAGCAGAACGGGAAGCAGAAGGTTTTTATACATTGTGGGGTTCAAGTTTTTAATGGGGCTGACGGGGCTTATTACGGAACCGGATCGTAGCCCGACCCGCCCCACGGGTGACAACGGAGGATGCGCTTCAGAGCCAACCAAGAGCCGCGCAGCGGCCCGTGTTTGAGAATGGCCTCAATGGCATATTGCGAACACGTGGGGGTGTAGCGGCAGGACGGCGGAGTGAAGGGCGAAATATAAGCCCGATAGAAACGGATGGGTGCTATGAGCAACCACTGGAAAAAACGTTTCATAAGGCAAGGAGCCGACTGATGATGCGCTGCATGGCTCGCTGAACTTCCGGGAAGGGATGGTGGGCGGTATCGACACACACGAAAGCAATGGCGAGACTTCGTCCGGTGGATGCAAAATGGTCGATGAGGGGAAGTTTTGTCAGGCGGTAAGCTTCACGCAGACGGCGCTTCTCAAGATTGCGGTCCACCGCGTGCCGGAACTTTTTCTTGGGAACCACAGTCATGATGCAAACTGTAGCGGGCTGCGTCTCGTCATCGGGCAGGATGCGCCAAATCACACGATAGGGGAAAACCATGAATCCCTTCCCCTCGGCAAAGAGTTTGTCGATGGAGGAACGCAGATAGAGGCGTTCAGACTTGGGAAGGGCTGCAAGTTTCAAGTTTCAGGTTTCAAGTTCGTCCTCATGGTCGAGGAGATATTTCTGGACGGCCGATGCCATAGAGGGAATTTCGGGAGTTGGGGCAACCACATCCACCCGGAGTCCCATTTCCTCGGCGCGGCGCAGGGTTGAAGGGCCGAAGACCGAGATGAGCTGCGAACCCTGTTTGTAGTCGGGATTGTTGTCGAAGAGGGATTGGATGCCGGCCGGCGTGAATAAACACAGCATGTCAAAGGAGGCAATCTCCTCGGGCGTGATGACGGAGGAGACGGTGCGATACATTACGGCCGTTGTAAGCTGGACTTTGGCTTTGGTGAATACCGTAAGATCTTCTTTGTGGACATCAGCCACAGGCATGAGGAACCGAAGTTCGGCGCTGTGTCGGCGCATAATCTGAGCCAACTCCTCCATATTGGCTTCGCGGGAGAAGTGAATCTTGCGCTTGCGATAGACAATGAACTTCTGGAGATAGTTGGCGATGTGCTCGTTGAGACAGAAATATTGTAAATCCTCGGACAGACGTATTCTCAACTCGCCGGTAAGGCTGAAGAAATGGTCAGCTGCCGTTTTGGAGGTGAGTACGATGGCATTATAGTTGGAGACAGACACCTTCTGGAGGCGAAACTCTTTGGGAGAAAGATCTACCACCCGGATGAACGGTTTGAACGTCATTTCGACTCCGAAGCGGCGTTCTATGTCGAAATAGGGCGACTTGTCTGTTAAGGGTCGTGGCTGAGATATGAGGATTTTTTTTATGTCCATCTTGATGAAAAAAGATTATGCGATACTCCTCCATTTTGTGTACAAAACGAGGAGCGGCGCGATTTCGAGCGTGCAAAGATAAAGAAAAATCAGCAAAGCAGAGGTGTAATCCTTTAGAAAAATCTTTATTCCGAAGAAAATACAGACGATTTGGGTCAAAATGAAGAGCGTGGTGAGCAAAATCAAAACGATTTTGGAGGGTATGGGAACCAAAATCAACACCGCGAAAAGCAACAAAAGAAAGGGCACCGCCAACACTTCAACAGCCAGATAAATGCGATTGAAAATGACTATACTGTCACCCAATCCGAACAGATAGCCTGTCCAATTTATGAAGAACCATTGGATGAGAAACCACCCCAAAGGAGGGAGCATACAGAACCCGACTTCAAGAAGTGTATCAACCGTCGGTCGAGAGAGCAAGGCCGGGGCATCCGACTTAAGCGCACAGAAGAGCATCAACCCGAAAAGGAACATGCAGGACAGAATCATCAGTGAGACTCCCCAAGCGGTGGTGGAACGATCGGCACTGAAGACTCGCGCATTACGAGTGGAGCGTAACCATTGAAACTGAACAGAACCCAACCCTCCCGGACGGAAAGCAATGAGAGTGACAGACAACAAAAGGAAAAACACGGCAAGGAGCCATGGGATGTCGTTGTACTGAAGCGGTGTAATCATATCTGAATAGAAGTTATTGTTCTATGGCATCGGCAGGCAGAAGCTGAAAAGCGGCCTCGACGGGATAGTGGTCGGAGTATTTACAGTCGGAAAGCACCCGCGTCTGAAGAGCACGCAGACGACGGGAATGCAGGATATGGTCGATGCGAAACCAAAAATGATGTTGGTTGTAGGTGATGCCGGGTCCGAATCCGGCATCCTGCCATGTGTCGGCAAGACCGTTGCGTAACGTCTGGTAGCAGTAGGAGAACGGCGTATCGTTGAAGTCTCCGACGATGAGCAGCGGCAACGCCCGGCTTTTGGCTGAGCGCGACTGGAGATATCGCATGATTTGGTTGCTTTGCCGCGCCCGTGAGATAAAACCGGAGCCGAGTTTGCGTACCAGTCCGGAACGAATGCGCTGAAGCGAGTCTCGCTCGAAATGCTCTATCATATCATCGTAGAGTTCCCGATCCTGAGGTTTGATGTCATTGGTCTGAAGGTGATTGTTGACCAAAGCGACAAGTTGTCCGTTGACATCTATCTCGTAGTACATCGATGCTTGATAGGATTTGCTCCCCTTGTCTATGCGCTCAGCCTTGCGGATGGGATATTTGGAAAAAACCGCAATACCCATGGCTTTGCGATAATAATAGTGAAGATAGTCGTAGTAGGGATAAATGTCGCTTACCGAATTGCGAAGTTGCGTCTCGGTGTGGCCGCCGGCAGAGAGGGTAAAGGCGTACTCTTGAAGACAGACAATGTCGGCACCCGACTGACGTACGAGATCCATCACGGGAATTTTCTCCTTGATTTGGGAAAGATGGGTCTGTCCCATCCAGCAGGTATTGAATGTCAGCAGACGAAGGGTATCGACCTGAATCGGATAAGGGTTTCCTTCGGGGGGAGTAACCTCTGTGACTGCTTCCCGCCCGCCTGCATGGAGCGGCCAATAGCGGGAAACAGGCTCCCATGTGAGAATAAAAGACAAAATCATAATTCCCGCAAGAATCCACCTGCGAAGGATTAACAATACGACCGTCCAAAGAATGGACAGGAAGAAAAAAACGGGGAAGGCAATGCTCAGGTATGAGAACCAAATCCAAACGTTGGGGCTGAGATGGTCGGAATAGGCCGACCCCAAGAAAAGCACAGTCAAAACAACGGTAAACAAGGCCATCACCGATTGTCCGGCAATGCCGAGAATCCGAAGCACACTCCGGAAAAACGACTTGACTTGGGAGTGCGGGGAAGATGACTTTCGTCTCTGTGATTTTTTCGGTTGGGCCATAGTGTCAATGTTTCTTCTTGCTCGCATCGAAAAGCAATTGTTTCTCTTCGGCGGTGAGCGCATCGTAGCCGTTCTGACTTATCTTCTCGAGAATGCGGTCTATCTGTTCCTGACGGGCGCGCTTGCGTGCATTGTAGTCGGTATCCCTGTCGCGCTCTCCCGGGAAGGGGGCACGTGCTCCGCCGCGAGTAGCTTTCAGGCGCGGAGAAGGTTTGAACAGATTGGTCACCCAATCGGCAACCCTGTTGAACCATCCCGTCAAATCAACGCCCCTACGTTCGAACAAAGCATAGAGCGCTCCCCAAACAGCACCTCCAATGTGACAGACAATGCCGCCTGTGTTGGTGGAAATATTGAGAATGCTGATGCCGAGAGCCAAAACGGCAAGCCACTTCATCGTAAGGGGGAAGACCGTGAAAATAAGATTGAGCCGTATTTGATCGTCGGGCCGGGCAACGGCCACAGCCGTCACAAGACCGAAGATGGCCCCCGAAGCGCCGATGAGGGAAGTGTATTGCCTGTCGAGCGCGAAATAGGGGAAAGCATTATAAACCCACAGAAAGAAAAGACCGGCAAAAATGCCGCCTACGAGATAGACTCCGAGGAATTGCCGGCCCGTGTGCCAACGCAAGAAATACTGGCCGAACCACCACAGCCACAACATATTGAAAACCAGGTGGAAAAGGTTGACACCCAAATCGGCATGCACCCACATGTAGGTGACAAGAGTCCACGGAGTGAGCCAGAAGTCGCGCAGATTGCTGTGCAGAGCCAGAAAATCCTGCCAATCGTAGCCATTGATTACAAAAAGCAAGACAATCAGTCTCCACAATTGTGTAATCACCCACACCGTCACGTTTATGGCGATGATTTTGCCGGGCAAGGAGAGTTTCTTATAAGAATCGAAAAGAGACAATAGCTTGAGAATTTAGCAAGGGCACAAACAGGAATACAAAACTCAGAAATTGGCTTTAGCCTCTTTGCGCCACCACAGAATGAGGAGTAATCCGAAAAGCATGCCGCCGAGGTGGGCGAAATGAGCCACCCCGTCTCCGGCCGCAGATATACCGGCCAGAAGTTCGAAAGCACCATAGCCAATGACAAGCCATTTGACTTTGAGCGGCAGCGGCGGGAAAAGCAGGAAAACCTGCATGTTGGGAAAGAGTACGCCGAAGGCCAGCAGGATGCCGAAAACCGCACCCGAAGCGCCTATGGTCACAAGGGGATCGAAATAATGGGGAGCCTGAGCCAACAACTCAGCGTAAGAAAGAGAGGAATCCAAATTTTGAAGTTGCGTCAGCTCACTGCTTACCACCCCGAACCTCCAGGCCACCTGTTGCGTGATGGCCGCACCGATGCCGGTGACCAGATAATAGACAGTGAAACGGCCCGACCCCCAAACCTGTTCGAGCAAGCGCCCAAACATGTAAAGCGTGAACATATTGCTGAACAAATGGGTGAAATCGGCGTGCATAAACATATAACTCACATATTGCCAAAAGTGGCAAAGCGGAGAGTCGTAGTAATGCAATCCAAGCCAGGTATTGAGGTTCACCACTCCGCGTGCTTCAAGAATCTTGCTGAGCAGCAAACTCAGCACGTTGATGATGATGAGGTGGGTCGTGACGGGCATTGACGTGCGCCCGGAAAAATTGGAGTATCCAGCCATTTATTTTGTATCAGAAGATAAGTCTAAAATTCAAATTTTGGGTGCAAATTTACACGTTTTTTCTTGAAAAACGATACAAAATGAGATTTTTTTGCTGTTTTGCGGCGAAAAAGTTGGAATTGTCATAAATTTTTATTTATTTTGCACCAAATTTGGCATAGTATGTCAACGAAAGAGAGTAAGTTAAAACGCAAAAAATTCTTCGGCGCGCGGTTCACGGCCACCATCAGTGTGGCCATGGTGCTTTTCGTCTTGGGACTTATGGTCTTGGGCGGAATGACCGCTGCTCAACTCACCTCGACATTGAAAGAGCGATTCACCATCACCATTGTTGCCAGCGAGGGTGCCGATGCTTCGTTTGCGCCCCGTTTGGCCACCACGCTGAAGGGGCAACCTTACGCTTCGCAAGTCAAATATATCTCTGCCGATTCTGCCGCTGCGATTGTGGCCAGGGACTTGGGAGAAGACCCCAGAGAGTTTCTCGACTATAACCCCTTGCAGCCCAGCGTGGAGTTGCAGCTCCGAGCCCAGTGGGCGCATACAGACAGTATTGCCGACATCGTGAACGGCATTCAGCAAGCATACGGCAATCGGATAGAACGCATAGACTACAATAAAGCGCTGATAGATGTCGTGAACTCCAACTTGAGGCGCATAGGCATCGCCCTGGCCATCCTGGCAACCATTCTGTTGTTAATCAGTTTCTCGCTGATAGCCAACACTGTGCGGCTGACCATCCACAGCGAACGCTTCCTGGTGAACACAATGCGACTGGTGGGGGCTACCAAATGGTTCATCCGCAAGCCTTTCGTATTGAGAAATGCCCTCTCCGGCCTGATTGCAGCCCTGATAGCCATCGCAGCCATCGCCGGATTCCTGTGGTATCTCTTCGGCAGCCATTCCGGCGGAGTTTTGCAGGGCCTGATGTTGCAACCTGTTCCCTTGGCTTGTCTGGCATTGGGCCTGATGGTTGTCGGCATGCTCATTCCTGCAGTAGCCGCCTGGCACACCACCGACAAATATCTCAGAATGAGTGTGGACGAACTTTATCTGATTTAGTGCCAATGTATTCAAATTAAAATAGGTAAAAGTCAAATTGATAAATAAAATATAAAATTGATAAATAAATACATGAGACTTTGTTTAGGAAAACTTAATTTTATCATCATGGGCATCTCTGCCCTGATTATCCTCATCGGTTTTATTTTGATGGGCGGAGAACCCAGTACGCCCGAGCATTTCAATCCCGATGTATTCTCGACGCGTCGCACGGTCATTGCCCCCAATATCTGTTTCTTTGGCTACCTGCTGATGATTGTGGGCATCCTTGTCAAAAGCCCGAGAGGGAAAATTCAGGATGACGAACCCGAAAATATGAAAGCATAAAACCTACAGGTAAATGTAAAATTGATAAATAAGTAAATATTTTAGATGGATTCCTTAGATGCACTGATCCTGGGTATTGTACAAGGTCTGACAGAATATTTGCCTGTATCGAGCAGCGGACACTTGCAGATAGGTCATGAGCTGCTGGGTCTTGAGACGGAGGGAAGCCTGACGTTTGACATTGTTGTCCATGTGGCAACGGTGATGTCAACGCTGGTAATTCTTTGGAAAGAAGTCGTTTGGATTTTCAAGGGTCTTTTCGACAAGCCCCTTCCTTCGGCTGCGTTGAATCAGAACCTGTCATGGTGGAACCGCATCAACGAGCAGCAGCGTTATGCCTTGCTTATTCTCATCTCAATGATACCCATCGGTATTGTAGGGGTTTTCTTCAAAGACAGCGTTGAAGAGCTCTTCTCGAGCATCAAAGTTGTGGGATGGTGCGAAATTCTCACGGCAGTCCTGTTGGCAATGACGTTCTTCTACAAACCCAACGAACGCGAGAAATTGACCCCGAAGGATGCCTTCATTATCGGTATTGCCCAAGCGTGTGCCGTTCTTCCGGGATTGTCCCGTTCGGGCAGCACAATCGGCACCGGGTTACTGTTGGGGTGCAAGAAGGAAACGTTGGCGCAGTTCTCGTTCTTGATGGTGATACCCCCCATTTTGGGAGAAGCTCTTCTCACTGCCAAAGATTTGATGGGGGCGGATGCTGTTGCCGAAACCACATCGACGGGAGTGTTGGCGGTCGGTTTTGTTGCAGCCTTTCTGTCCGGATGTTTTGCATGCAAAGCAATGATAGAACTGGTGAAACGTGCCAAGCTGATTTGGTTCGCCCTCTATTGCGCCCTTGTAGGAATTTGCGTACTTGTGTTTTTGTAAATGGAGAGAACCTTCGATTTCCTCAGCGGTGAAGTATTGGCGTTCGACAAAGCCTGGGCGATGACTTCGTTCAACCTGGTGCGTACGGTTCGCAACCGGCTCTCCCACAGATTGGGTATTCGAAAGCTCAAAGTGGGTCACGCCGGAACCCTTGACCCTTTGGCGACAGGAGTGCTGATTGTCTGCACCGGACGGGCCACCAAGAATATCGATACGCTGCAGGCCGGAACCAAGGAGTATGTGGCAACGCTGAGGCTGGGTTGTACAACAGCATCCTTCGATGCCGAACATCCCATAGACAAGCTTTATCCCACAGCGCATATCACACGGACGGCCGTTGACGGGGCGCTGAACAGATTCCACGGCACCATTTGGCAGGTACCGCCCGCTTATTCCGCCTGCAAAGTCGATGGGAAACGGGCCTTCAGCTATATGCGCGAGGGAGAGGAGGTCGAACTGAAAGCCAAAGAGCTGGTCATCGACGAACTCGAGGTGTTGGACCTGCATTTGCCGGAACAGAACATCCTGTCCTCCCGAGCCGGCGAGGTGTTGAAGATGGCACGCCAAAACGTGTCAATCAAGGGCCGGACTTCAGAAAACGCTCCCCTGTTGGAGCCTCCGACGTTTGCCTACCTCCAAATACGCGTGGTATGCAGCAAAGGAACCTACATCCGGGCTTTGGCCCGCGACATCGGAGAAGCCTTGGGTAGCGGAGCCTACTTGATAGGTTTGAGACGCACGCGGGTGGGCAATATCACGTTGGACGACTGCGTGCCTGCCGCCGATATCGAGGATTGGACCGAGCGCATTGATTTGGCTCCCGTTCCCAAAGAATTTCAAGATTTAATCATCCCAAATAAAGAAAGAATATGATTAAGACAATGGGTATGTTTTCCGATCAGGATCACATGAAACTCTCCCAGTTCAAGTTCAAACTGCCCGAAGACCGTATAGCATTGTTCCCCGCAGAAGAGCGAGACCAATGCAGAATGATGGTGGTCCATAAGAAAAGCGAGCGCATTGAGCACTGCATCTTTAAGGATTTGTTGACCTTTTTCAATGAAGACGATGTACTCCTGCTCAATGACACCAAGATTTTCCCCGCCCGCCTTTACGGCAGCAAGGAGAAGACAGGTGCCCGCATCGAAGTGTTTCTGCTGCGCGAACTCAATCCGGACATTCGACTGTGGGACGTGCTCGTAGATCCGGCCCGTAAAATCCGAATCGGCAACAAACTCTATTTCGGGGAAGACGAAAGTCTGGTAGCCGAAGTGATTGACAACACCACATCGCGCGGACGCACTCTCCGTTTCCTCTTTGACGGAAGCCACGATGAGTTCATCCGTACGCTTTACAGCTATGGAGAGACTCCCATTCCCGCTCAGATTCTGGAACGGCGCAAGGTAGTGGACAATCCCGTGGACGAAGGTCACCCCTTCACCGACCGCGAACGCTATCAGACCATCTTTGCCCGTGTGGAAGGCGGAGTGGTAGCTCCTCCGGCTGCGCTCCACTTCAGTCGAGAACTCATGATGCGGCTCAAGATTAAAGGTGTCGATACACAGTTCATT
>CALBPV010000096.1 GCA_937899265.1 uncultured Bacteroidales bacterium | reverse complement strand
CCGCAAAAAGTTTTCCAAGCCTCTATCGTCGGACGATGGACCCGCAAAAAGTTTTTTAAGCCTCCATCGATTATCGATGGACCCAAACATACAGTAATGCCCCGCTTCCGTTGTCCGGGAGCGGGGCATCGTTTTTGGTTTTGCGGGAGGGTTATTCGTCGGTGGTGCCGAATTGCTCCTCCAGCTCGTCGATTTCGTCGCAGAGGTTCTGGAGAATCATGAGGTCGTGGCCTTCACGGGCCTCAATCCACTCGAGCACATCGCGCTGGTTGTACATCACCTTGAGGCGGAGGCGGGGGAGGGCTTCGAGTGCCGTGATGAGACGGTCGTTGCCGACATAGAGACGGTCGAGCGTATGCTCAAATTCCTTCAGACAATCGGCACAGGCGAGGTAACGGTCCACGATGTCTGCCATGACAGTTTCGGCGTTTGGGTCGCCGGCATGAGCTTCGGCTTCGTCGGCACACGCCAAGCAGGTCTGCCACTGCTGTTCCAACTCATCCTCGCCGAAACCGGCGGAATCCGGGTCATCGTCATCATACAGGATGTCGTCATCAGGCGTGTAAGTATCGAGAGAATCGTCATGGAAATCGGGGTCGTCGTATTCTTCGAACCCGGTTCTTTCCAATTCCTGTTCGAGGTCTTGCCCCGAAAGTGGTTTCTCGCTCATAGTCGTTTATTTTCTGAGGAGCAGTTTGCCGCCTCGGATAACGAGACCCTTGTAGTTGTCGGAAACGCGCTGACCCTGGAGGTTATAGACAGCCGAGTCGCTTTCGTCCGGCTCGGAAGTTGTCAGTTCGATGCCGGCCACAGCGTAGGGTACGGAATAACCGACCTTGACGCTATAGACGCTGTGCAAGAAGTCAATCTGGCCATTCTGCAGGTACTTGATGACAGCCGCCACGGTTTCTTTGGGCGTAACATCGGAAGCGCCGGAGACATTGGCATCGCTCCACGAGGGCTTCGTATCGGGCTGGAATGTCAGCATGAGCACACCGTCGCGATAGTAGGCGATGGAGCCGTCGGGATTGTAGGAGACAGTCACGTAGTAGTTGCCGTTGAGGAAGGCTTGCCAGATGTTGGCATTGGTGTAGCCCAATGCAGCAGCTTCTGCCGAGGGGGTGGATGCAGCTTCATACATATCTGCCGAATTGTAGTGCATGACGGCGAGATAGAGGATGTACTTCGAATCGGTGGATTGGGCTATCTGCGTCCAGTCGGTGGTCAGTCCGGAGACTTGGAAGCTCAGGGATGCACCCGTTTCGTCCGTAATCTGGCTGAACCCGGATGCGGCATTGAATTCGGTGCCCGAGCTGTAGGATGCCAAAATGGTCTCTTCCGGCATCGGCAGGGTGCCCTGAGAAGCATTATTCATGACATCTTGGACACTCTTGAAGCCCCACATAGGTACATCCAAAGTCTTGGAGACGACAGAGAAACAGAGGTTCTCGTAGTTGAGGCCCTCCATAAGCTGTTTGACGAGCACACCGTCGAAGGTGCCGAAGCGTTTAGTGACAATCTGTATTTTGCCGCCGTCGGAGAGTGTCCAAGTGCCGTTGTAGTCGCCGTTGGATGTTGTCTTATCGACCACCTTGCCGTCGGAACCGAGGGTGAGGTCGAGTTCCGTATTGCAGACCAAGTTGGCATAACTGGTCACACGGTGAAGGATGATTCGGTAGTCGCCGGCCACTTCATCGACTGTGTAGTTTTTGGCCTCGAACTTCTCGCCGCGATACTCGAACGGAGAGGTTACAAGTCCGCCGTTGGCAGTCTGGAAGAGCTGGTGGACACGCACCTCATGACCCTCGCCCCATGTGGTGGAGCGGGTGTGATAGACGAGATATGCCTGTCCGTCGTCGTCAACGACAGCGGAGTTGTGACCCTGAGCCACGTAGCCGTAGCTCATGAGATCCCATTTGTAGTAGTTCATCAGCTGGGTGCCTACCTGTCCTGCCAAATTGCCGACGGTACTGTTGTTGGAGGCATAGATGGCCGACTGGCCGGAGAGGTCCTTGTAGGGGCCGAGGACATCGGTCGAGGAGAAGACACGCATGTTGTAGCCGCCCGTGGATGTCAAGCCCCCGTAGGTGCAGAAGAGGTAGTAGCGGTCGCCGATGTACTCGATGTAGGATGCCTCGCCTGAGACACTGTTGCCGCCGGCCAGTTTCTTGCCGATATACACGTCGGAAGTGGCACCTGCTGCCGTCCCGTCGGTAGTGGCGTAGGTGTAGGTATAGTCGCGCAGACCCGTTGTCTTGTCGAGACGCAGGATGTAGAGGCCGCCGAACCAGGAGCCGTAGGTCATCCATAGGTTGCCGTCGTTGTCGAAGAAGGTGCAGGGATCAATTGCATTCAGCGTATATTTGCCGCCGCCGTTCACATAGCGAGAGGGGAGTGTCGTTTCGTCGGGACAGACTGTGAAGTAGTCGGTCTGTCTGGCTTGGGCCGTGGTGGTGAATCCGGAATAGACTACGGGTCCCACCCTCGTCCAGTCGCCGTCGAGGCTTTCGGCCGTGAGCAGCACGATGGACGAGTACCAGTTGTCGCCGTTGACGGACATATACATGCACCATTTCTTCATCGAGGGGTTCCAGACAACATCGGGTGCCCACAAGTTGCCGCTCACATCGTAGCCCGAGGAATTGCCCTGATTGCCGCCGTTGGCTGCCCAATTGGCATCCTTGGCAAAGAGCGTCTTGTAGTTGGTCGAGATATTGTTGGTGAAGGTGGTCCAGTTCTGGAGGTCGGTGCTGCGTGCGAAGGCGCGATGGGAGCCGAAGATGTAATAGACTTTGGTGGCGCCATCGGACTTTTCGCCCGTGATTTTGCCATCCTTCTGGTAGCCAATCACGATGGAAGGATCGTGGACGGACACACGGCGAGGTGTCGTCACGTCGTAGATGGATTCATCCGCTTGTGCCGAGGGGGTGCCCCATGCCACAAGTGCGATGAAGGTAGCAAGTAAAAGTTTACGCATTATGGAAAAAATACTTTAAGTGAAAACAGGGCGGGCGTTTTCCGGCCCGCCCCGAATATCAATGAAATGAAATTATTCGAACTTCAGGTAGCAACCGTCAACGGTGAAACGGAAGTAGAAGTCATCCGAATCCACGGGACTGATGCCAATGTAATCCTGGATGTAATCGTTGCCGTCGGTGCCGTACATCACAGCCTTCACATCGGCCGTGCCGTCGCCGTTGTTGACAATCTGCACCTGAACCTGAGCACCGGCCATTGCAGCACGCCAGAGGTCCCAGTCAAGCTGTCCGCCGGAGGGCGTACAAGCTCCGTAGCTGTCACCCCAACCGTAGTTGTCGGCACGAACTACAGCATACTCCGAGAGGTCCTTCTTGTTAAGGACAATGACGAAGTTGTTCCAGTTGTTTAATCCGGAAGTGTAGTTGGTGAGGTTGACGGTACATACGGTGTGGGAAGGAACCTGCACATTGGTCGTGTGGGCCGACCACCATCCGGACGAGCAATCAGGCTCACCGAGGTCGCTGTCGAATACCAGATGACCGCCTTCAACCGTGAAGCGGAAGTACAAGTCGTCGGGATTGACGGTGATGCCAATGTATGACTGATTGTATTCGATGCCGTCGGTGCCATACATGACAGTCTTCACGTCGGCAGTTCCGTCACCGTTGTTGGTGATGTAGGCCGTTACCTTGGCACCGTTCATGGCTGCGAGCCAAGCTGCCCAGTCTTCCTGTCCGCCGGAGGGCGTGCAAGTACCGTATCCGTCGCCCCAACCGAAGTTGTCGGCGCGGAGCACAGCGTACTCGTTGAGTGCTTCACCGTTGAGCACCACCAGGAAGTTGCGCCAGTTTTCTGCACCGTCGGTGTAGTTGGTGAAGTTGACCACCTTGGTCTCCTTCGGCTCCACCTTGATGTTTTCGGTGTGTGCCGTCCACCATCCGGTCGTGTTGTCCTCCTCACCCAAAAGGAGCGGGCTGGGAACAACTACGGTCTCTGTGAATGCCGAGAGTTCCTTGACCACGCTGAAGGTCTTGGTGGCGACAACGGACTTGTTGGCGTTTTCACCCTTGTAGGTCTTGTTGTAGATGACAATCAGGGTCTTCTGTCCCACTTCATCGTAGTTGGGGATGGCTTCGAACTGAAGGTCTGCAGCGGTGACGTTCTTGGTGATGCCTTCGTCAAACACTACGGTTGCCGTCAGGGTGGCAAAAGCTTCTTCTATGGGCGTATCGATAACTACCTCGGAAGGACCGCCGTTGAGCGTCATCGAGACGGGTTGGAAGTCATCGCCCGCGAGGAAGTCTTCAACCGACTGGATGTTGGTCGAGAGACATTCCATGTAGGAACCCTCCACGCAGAGGAAGGCTCGAATGACTTCGCCCTGTGCCCCGGGACACTCGTAGGGCTGTGCGAAAACTTTCCTCACGGCACCGTTGTCCATCGTGATGGTGAAAGCGTCGTCCACCGTGCGATCGACGGTGATGGTCACTTCGCCATTCAGATCCTGGAGTTTCTTGTCGGCGTTGTCAACGGGTGACATTACGGAGTTGCTCGTCGAGAAGCAGAAGTAGAAATTGCCCCACTGGGAGTTGTAGGTTGCCGAGTCGGCCGTATAGTCGTAGCGTACGACACCATATTCGGAATATCCGGCTGCGCCTCTGTCCTTGTCGGTACAGATGACGAGGGCGAAATTCTTGTAATAGGTATTGTCGCCCGGATTGATGTGGAGGTTGAACGTGGCTTCCCACTTCTGGCCGTCGGGTATCTGATAGTAGTGGGAGAATGCAGACCAAAAGCCGGAGCTGTAGTCCGTCTCGCCGAATGAGTAGAGGATGGTCTCTTCATCGCCCTGATTGGCAGCCTTGATGGAATCGACGCGAGCCGAAATCCAGTCGGGCGAATCCACGTTGTACAAGTCGCCGCCTTCACAACCCGTCAGGATGAAGAGTCCTGCGGCTGCTGCCATCAATGAACTTGCTATTTTATGTTGAAGTTTCATAATCTTACGATAATTTTAGAAAGTTATTAATCTACGCCGATGCCAGCAACGGCGGGACGTATCGTCCAACCCTTCTCTTGCATGTACACTTTGACGCTGAAGTCCTCACCGGAGTTGGCGCAGTTGCCCTTGAGGTTGGGGTTGTCGGTAAGCGTGCCCTGATAGATGGGCAGGAATTCATGGCCGGCCACCCAAGTGTCGTACGACGACTTGAGCTCGCTGTCGTTCGCAATGTCCTCATAGCGGACGGCTTCCTTGACGAGCGTCCTGTCGGAAGAGCGACGGAAGGTGCCGTGCTGCTTGAGCTGTGCCAGACGGCTTTCGTCATAGAACCAGCCCCAGCGAATCAAATCCCATCCGCGACCGAATTCGCAGCCGAATTCCTTGGGACGCTCTACGTTGGCAATCTGCTCGAAGAGGGAGTTGGCATTCCAACCGGTGGTGGAGAGGCTGGCGAGGTGGGCACGGTTGCGCACCTGGTTGATGTAGCCGATGGCTTCGTCTGTAGGACCGGAAATCTCGTTGATGCACTCGGCAGCGCGGAGCAGCACGTCGGAGTAGCGCATGAGGCGCAGGTTGATACCGTCGTGCAGACCCGTAACGACGGATTCATAGAGACCCGTGCGGAAATTGGTCCACTTGGCTATCGGGAGACCGCCATTGGTGTTGTTGGTAATCACGGGTTCGGTAGCAGACATCTGCTTTGTGTAGCATACGTTGCCATACTCGAAATTGGCCCACTCGGGTTCGTACGTGCCAATCGTCCAATACAGGCGCGGGTCAAGTGAACCGTCCGTCGTACGCTCGCTCTTGAATAGCTGGTAGAGCCAAGGCGATGCCGAGAGGTCGGCCCATCCGCCAACGTCGCCGGGACCGTAGTTCGACTCGATGGCAGAACCCTGCGTAGCGTAGGCCGAGGTGTTGACGGGTGTCCATTCGTCGTCGGTACCCTGATTTCCGTAGTCAAGGTACTGTACCTCATAGAGCGACTCGTCGTTGTTCTCGTAGGCGGTGCCTTCGCGGAAATTGTCACCATAGTTGTCCATCAGCTTATAGGTGCCGTAGTCCTTGTTGATAATCTTTTTGAGATAGGTGAGGGCTTCGCTGAATTTGTGGCGCTGCATGAGTGCGCGGGCATAATAGCCGGCTGCGGCTCCGCTTGTGGCTCGTCCGCCCTTCCATTCGCCTCCTTCTTCCTTCGTGGGGAGCAGGTTGATGGCACGCAGAAAGTCGGACTCAACCAAGTCCATCACCTCATCGAACGTGGAGTTCGTGCCATACAGACCCTGGAGGGTCGAGTAGGTCGAGTAGTCCGTGATGAGGATGGGGTTGTTGTAGTACATGGCCAAGTTGTAATAGCTCAAACCGCGAAGGAAGAGCACCTGTCCCTTGACGCGTTGCATGGCCGTCGAGAGACCCTCGTCGGAATCCTGTCCCGTGCGTGAGATTACGAAGTTGCAGACGTTGATGGTGTAGTACCAGTCGCGCCACGACCACTGTCCGATGCCGTCGGTAATGGGTTCGTCCAAGTCGTCGAAGGGCAGGTACCATACCTGTGAGGAGTTCCACACCTCGTCGCCGCGACAAACGTCGATGGTGTAGCCCACGCGAGCGTAGGTGCCCTCCATACGGGTGTGGTTGTAGGCTGCTATCACACATTCCTCCAAGTCGTCGGACGTGAGTCCGAATGTGCCTGTTGTCTGCTGGTTGGGATTGGTCACATCCAGCTCATCGTTGCACGATGTCATCGCGCCGAGGCCCAACAGGATAGCCAGGGAAAATTTATAGAGTTTCATAAATCTTTATACCTTATTTATATTAATATGAGAAATGGAGACCAACCATGAACGTCCGGGGTGTGGGGAACGAGCAGAAGTTGTAACCGGGCGTGAAAGTGCCGCCGGCGTAGTCAACGTTGTAGCCCTTGTAGCCGGAAATGGTGGCGAGGTTCTGAGCCGAAACATAGAGGCGTACGCCCGAAACGTAGTTGTGGAACCACTTGTCGGGGAAGTTGTAGCCCAACTCGACGGTGGCAATCTTCCAGTAGTCGGCGCGCTGAATCATGCGCTCCGAGAAGAGGTCGTTCCACGCCAGGGTGGCGCTGTTGCTTACGTAGGTGCGAGGAGCAGAACCCGTGTAGGTCAGGCCATCCTCGGACCACTGGTTGGCACCGAGTACGGAAACCGACTTGTTGTGGTAACCGTAGCTGGAGTTGAGGGCGTTGTAGATGTCGTCGCTCACGTGGAAGCCGAGGGCTCCGTGGGTAGCCACGTTGAGGTCCCAACCCTTGTATTCGAGGCGGAGCGAGAGACCGAAGTTGACCTTGGGAAGGCCGCTTTCGAGCACGGTCTGGTCGTAGGCGTCGATGACACCGTCGGGTGTGCCGTCGGGACCGCTGATATCCTTGTAGAGGCAGTCGCCCACGTTGGCACCCTGCTGGGTAGCATGGTTGTCGAGGTCGTCCTGGGTGCGGGCAATGCCCTCGTAAACCCAGCCGTAGAACTTACCGATTTCCTCACCCACATCGGTCTTGTAGGCACCGGTAATGTAGGAGTCGGTGCCAAAGCCGAGAGAGGTGACTTTGTTCTTGAGTGTCGAGAGGTTGGCGCTCACGTCATACTTGAGGCCGAAGGGGAAACGGTCGCGCCAGGTTACGGAGAATTCGAAGCCCGAGTTCTCCATCGAGGCGGCGTTCATCGTCACACTCTCGTTGGCCACACCCGTCGAAGCTGGCACGGGCACGCTGTAGAGCAGGTCTTCCGACTTGTTCTTGTACCATTCGGCCGTGAATTCCAAGCGGTTGTTCAGCATGGCGAGGTCGATACCCACGTTGGTGGTCTTCTTCTTCTCCCATGCGATGTTCTCGTTCACGAAGGTTGAAACGGCGGAGCCCGTGACGGCTTGTCCGTTGAACGAGTAGGTCATGTTGTTGCGGGCCATAGTGGCCATGTACTGGTACTCACCGATGTTTTCGTTGCCGAGTTCGCCGTAAGAACCGCGAATCTTCAGGAGGTTGATGAGATTTTCGTCCACACCGAAGAAAGGCTCCTTGTCGATACGCCAGCCCACAGATACCGAGGGGAAGGTTTCCCAACGGATGTCCTTGGTGAGGCGGGAGCTGCCGTCGCGGCGCACAATGGCGGAGAGGAGGTAGCGTTCAGCGTAGTTGTAGTTCAATCGGGCGATGAAGGAAGCCAGCGTGTGCCTGTACTCCTCGCTCGAAGAGTAGGTGTCGCTGCCGTTCTGGAGCTGGAGGAAGTAGGGCTCGGTGAAGTTCTTGGCCCATCCGGTGAGGATGTTGGTGTCCTCGCGCTCGAAGGTCTGGCCCACCACGAGGTTGATGTTGTGGTCGCCTATCTTGCCGTCGTAGGTGAGGGTGTTCTCAATCAGGGCATCCGTGTAGTGACGGCTGACCTTGGTAAGTGTTTCGTTGGTCTTGTCGAGATAAACGCGGTTGGACTGAATCCATGCGGAAATCCAAGTCTTGTCCTTGGCCTCGGTGGTCGAGTAGGAGAGGTTGATTTTGTAGTTCAACTTGTGGTTCTTGAACTCGGTGTTGAACATTTTGAAGAGATCGACATCGGCCGAAGCAGTGCCCACGAAACGATCGACGAGGGTATTGCGCGTCAGTTTGTTGTTGACCAGAAGGGGGTTGGACGATGAGATGTCGCCGTGCACGGTGTCGTAATACACGCCGTAACCGAAGGCATCGTAATTGTAGGAGGAGGCTGCACCCACTTTGTCGTCGAGCACCCATGTGCTTTCGTCGTAAGCCTTGATGGTGGGTTCCATGAGGAGGGTGCTCTTCAGCACGTTCGAGACATCGCCGTAGAGACCCTGCACGTATTCAGAAGCATTGGAGAGACCCATACCGTCCTGGCTGCTGTGGGAATAGACAGCCGAAATGTGGAACTTGATGAACTTGGCCTCGAAGTCGTTGTTCAGACGGGCGGTGTAGCGCTCGTAGTTGGGGCCTGCGCCCTCCAAGGTGCCGTCCTGCTTGAAGTAGTCGAGACCGATGTTATAGGTGTTGTTCTTGCCGCCTCCGCTGAAGTTGACGTTGTGGTTCTGGCGGGTGCCTGTCTTGAAGACCTCTTTGAACCAATCCGTGTCCGTCCCGTCGCGGAAACTGTAGCGTCCCGTCGTGGCATCATAATTGTAGCCGCCGGGGGGTGCAATTCCCGTGTTAGTAGAAGCTTGACCGAGGTACTGGCTGTACTGGTCGGCGTTCATTACATCATAGACACCGCTGGAAATAATGTCCCAGCCGAAGTATCCGTTGTAATCGACCTTGAGGGGCTGTTCCTTCTTGCCGGCCTTGGTGGTGATGATAATCACACCGTTGGCGGCACGCGAACCGTAGATGGCGCCTGCGGCAGCATCCTTGAGCACCTGGATGGTGGCGATGTCGTTGGGTGAGAAGTCACGGATGGAAGTACCCATCGGCACACCGTCCACAACGTAGAGAGGAGCCGTGGAGCCGAAGGAGCCGATACCGCGGATGCGGACGGCGGGGTCGGCACCGGGCTGACCGTCGGTGGTGATGGACACGCCGGACACTTTACCTTCCAGCATCGTGGAGATGTTGGAGTTGGATACCTTCTTCATGGCGTCGGCATCGACGATAGACACAGAACCGGTCAGGTCGGCCTTCTTCTGCGTACCGTAACCCACAACGACGACCTCATCGAGGTCCTCACCCTCTTCCTTGAGGGTGATGTCGAATGAAGACTTGCCTGCAACGGCCACCTCTTGGGCGGCATAGCCGATGTAGGACACACGCAGGCTTCCGTTTTCGGGGACGTTGTTCAACGTGAAGTTACCGTTCACGTCCGTCATCGTACCGTGTGTGGTACCCACTACCACTACGTTCGCACCGATGATGCTTTCGCCCGTAGTGGCATCCGTTACAGAACCCTTAACTGTCTTGGTCTGGGCAAACGACACAGCGGCTCCCATCACGAAAGCGACGAGAGTCAACAGCATGCTTTTGCTCACACCCTTCAAAATGCATGGTTTCATACTTGCAAATTGTTTTAAAAGTAAGTGTTATGAATTAATAAGTTATGATACAGTTATTGTCAGAATGACCAAATATAACTCCGCAAAAATAACAATTATTTTTCAATTCTCCAAGTTTTTTAACAAAAAACGTATGTAAAAGCCCTATTTTAGCGAGATTTTGAACTTTTTGCCCTGTTTCTGCCCCGCTTTTACGGTCTAAGGTCTAAGGTCAAAGGTCTAAGGTCAAAGGTCTAAGGTCAAAGGTCAAAGGTCAGCCTACCCCCAGCCCCTCCCTGAAGGGAAGGGGGGGGATGGGGTCTAAGGTCAAAGGTCAGCCTACCCCCAGCCCCTCCCTGAAGGGAAGGGGGGGATGGGGTCTAAGGTCAAAGGTCAAAGGTCAAAGGTCAAAGGTCAAAAGGTCAGCCTACCCCCCAGCCCCTCCCTGAAGGGAAGGGGGGGGGATGGGGTCTAAGGTCAAAGGTCAAAGGTCAAAGGTTCAAGGTTCGGGGTGCATGGTGACTTCGATGCGGTTGTTGGCCTTGAGGATTTCGCGCATCATGGTGCCTATATTCTCGGGGGTCAACTGATTGACGAGGTCTTTGTAGTCTTTATCGTAATCGATGCCTTCGTAGAGGTAGTGATACATGCAGTACTGCCAGTAGTTGTTGAGGACGGCGGCTTGGTCGTAGGTTTTGAGCTCATATTCCTGCACCTTCTTGACCAACTCTTCGGAGGGTCCGTTGTAGGCGACACTGTCCACCCACTGATAGACGATGGGGATGAGGCGGTCGAACTTGTCGGGGTCGGTTTCGAAGCTTATCTTGAGGATACCTTCTTCTTTGGGGTACTTGTAAATGGCACCGGAGACGGAGACGCCATAGGTACCGCCCTGTTCCTCGCGCACTTTCTCGGTATAGATGATGCGCATAATCTGGGCGAGAGCATCGATGCGGAGGTCGTTCCAGGCGTTGTGTTGCAGGGGTGCATGGTAGTAGATGGAACAACGAGTGGAAGGGGTTTTCATGGACTTGCCGAATCTGCGGGTGAGAGTTCCGGGCACGACGTCGGTATGGGTGTCGAGAACGGGTTCGCCGGAGTAGGAGAAGTCGCCGTTGGCGACGTGCAGACGCGAAGGCAGGCTGGCGAGATATTGGCAAACGAGGGGTCGCAGGGCATCCTCGTCGATGGTACCGGTGAGAATGACGTTGAAATCGGCGGCATCGCTGAACCGCTGGCGGTAAATTTCGAAGATGCGGTCAAGGTTGACCTTAGGCAAATCTTCGAGACGGACGGGTTCGAGACGGGGGTTGTAACCGTAGAGAATGGCGTTGACGGAGTCGCTGTAGGCGACCTTGGGGCTTGCATCGCGGTTCTTGAGGAAAGAGGCCTGTTTTTGCATGAGATTGGCAAAGTAGTCGGCATCCTTGCGGGGGGCGGTGAAGTAGAGATACAGGAGCTGGAAGAGGGTGGGAGCATCTTTTCTGACGCAGTATCCATCCATACCCTCGGTCTGTGCGGAAACGAATGGACGCAGGGAAACGGTCTTGCCGGTGAGCATCTTGTCGAGCGTTTCGGCATCGAAGTCGCCCACGCCGGAGCCGCGTACGACAGCAGAGAGATAGGCCAAGGAGGGCATATCCTGAAGCCCGTAGTAAGACTGACCGCCCTTGGAGAAGAGGGAGAGATTGAGAGCATCGGCTTCGAAGTCGGTGTTCTTGAGCCAGAGGTTCATGCCGTTGGAGAGAGTCCACTGTTTGTAGCCGAAAGGTCCCTCATTCTCGGCCACAATCCTTCCGGCCTCGGGGAGGGAGGAGAGGAGGGAGTGGGGGAGTTCTTTGTCGTGGTAAGGGTTATATTTTTTCTTCTGTGCATAGAGAATGGTTCTTTCGATGGCATCCTTGTCCGGCAATTGGTATCCGTTGCGTGCGGGGCCGTAGATGGTAACGACCTGATTGCGGTCGGTTATCATGTCGCGGGCAGCGCGGTTGACATCCTTGAGCGTTATTTCCTTGAGGAGTTTGCGGACGAGGTTGAGTTCCTGTTCCGCCGACATGAGGGGCTTGTTGTCGGTGAAGTTGCGGAGGCATTGTGACACGAAGTGTTTGTTGGGGCGTTTGTTGCGTTCGGCATAGTCATTCTCGGCCCATCGGAGTTGTTCGGCGAGTTGGCGGTCGAGTTCAGACTGGGTGAATCCGTTTTGGCGAGCCCGTTCCATTTCGCCGACGATGACCTCTATGCCACGCAGCACGGAGTCCTGGTGGAGGGTTCCACCGCCCGAGAAAGCGTCTTTGGTTGCGGCGAGGAAGAAAGCGCCGTCGCGCACAGAGCCGGATATAAACGGGGGATTTGGCTGCTTGGCAATTTCGGACAGACGGTCGTTAATCATCATCCGGACCATTCTGCCCAACATTTCGGACTTGAACTCGGCAAGGGTGTTGCGTTTGTCGCGGGGTGTGGCTTCGCGTTTCTGGTAGAGAGTGAAGATAACGGCAGGCTGTTCGTCATCGACGGCCGAGTGCACTATCATCTTCCTGTTGTCGGGCACAGGGTACCAGATACGGCGGGCTGCATTTCGGGGCATGGGGATGGAGTCGAACATCTCGACAATTTTCTGCTCGACATGCTCCACATCGACATCGCCGACAACGATGATGCCCTGCAGGTCGGGGCGGTACCACTTCTCGTAGTAGTCGCGCAGATCCTGGTAGGGGAAGTTATCGACCACATCCATCGAGCCGATGGGCATGCAGTCGGCGTACTTTGAACCGGCATAAATGACGGGCTGAGCATCCTCCATGAGACGCATCATTGCCATGCCGGAACGGCGGGTGCGCCACTCTTCGTGAATGACACCGCGTTCTTTGTCTATCTCGTCGTCCTGAAGGAGGAGGTTGTTGCTCCAGTCGCAGAGAATGAGGAGACAGGTATCGACCACACCGGGTCGGTTGACGGGAGCGGATGATATGTTATATACGGTTTCATCGACGGAGGTGTAGGCGTTGAGGTTTGCGCCGAACTTGATACCCTTGCTCTCGCACCAGGCTCTGAGGTCGGGTCCGGGTTTTCCTGGGAAATGCCGGGTTCCGTTGAAGGCCATGTGTTCTAGGAAGTGGGCGAGGCCGCGCTGGCGGGGTTCTTCGAGAATGGCACCCACACGTTGGGCGATGTAGAACTCACCGATGTTGGGAGTCTGGTTGTTGTAACGGATGTAGTAGGTCAATCCGTTCTTAAGTTTGCCCCGGCGCACCGCAGGGTCGGTGGGGAGCTGTTGGGCGGAGGCCATGGTGCTCACAGCGAGGAGGGTGAGCGCCAAGAGTTTTTTTATCATTGTGTTTATTATTAACGGGGAAAGCCTACCCCCAGCATCCTCCCTGAAGGACGGTCAAAGGCTACTGCGTCCTGAAGGACGGTCAAAAGTCAAAGGTCAAAGGCGCTCTAAGTCCTGAAGGACGGTCAAAGGTCAAAGGTCAAAGGCGCTCAACCGTGAACCGACCTTAGACCTTAGACTGTTAAACCGACCTTAGACCTTAGACTGTTAAACCGACCTTAGACCTTAGACCTCCCCTGAAGGGGGGGGCGGGGACGAGGGGGCGGGGATGGGGACAGGTTTAAAGTTTCAGCCTGTTATTTGAGCATCGAGGCTTTGGCATCGGACTCGAAGTCGTTGGTGGAGTTGTTGGTGTCCAGCCACTTGTTGCCTGACTTCTTGCGAATTACGCTCTTGTTGTAGCGATTCTGGTCGTGATCGACCTCGCCGCAGTGCGCCCATCCGGCATCAAGCGTCTCGCTCGTCACCTGCCACTCGTATGAGTCGGCAACCGAGAGATTCACCGCGTCAATCACCCATGTGTTGGGGATGAAGTAGGCATCGCCGTCCATATCGAAGGCATATTCGCCGAAGCGGAATACGTAAGTATATTCATAGTAATATCCGGCAAGGAACTCCTCCTGCGTCTTTACCTCGGGCTTGACAAGGGCGTATGCCTTGAATCCGCGGTTGTGCATAAAGAAATAGGTGTTGCTGTAGTCATACCAGTTAATCATGTTGGTCACATTCTGGTCGTCGGTATCGGTGATGTTGGGGTTGGAAGACTCGTCATAGATTTCGAAATCGGCTACGGTTAGGTCGAAGGAGTTTGGATTGGCCTCGGTGTGGTCGATGGCATTGATGGCGACAAGTTTCTCTTCACCGGGGGCGATGGGGTAGTCCTGACCGTTTCCGGGGAAAACATAGATTGCATCGATGCTCAATGCATCGGCCATCAGGTCGGGGGTGTAGTCCTGCTTATCGACCGTCAAGAATGCCGACTCCACGAAGGCCACACCGTCGAGGTAGAGCGTGTCGTCGCTGTTGTTTCCCACCTTGAAGTATTGGTCGTCGGAGTACTGCTTTCCCTCAGGCGTGGTTGTGCCCGTGAAGAAAATTTCGGTGAGGAGCAGACCTTCTTTGGCGTTGTAGATTTCGAGAGCCAGCGTCTCGGTGTTGGCCACATTTGTAGCCGATTGGGTGACAGCGTAGTTGTCCATGGTCTGCTTGACAGAGGCGTATGTCTTCTCTCCCGAAGCAATCGTGTACTGCACGCGGCCTTCGAAGACGAGAGAGTAAACGCCCACGGGGAGGCTCCGCAGGGTCAGCGAGTTGCTCACGATGGTGTCCTGACTGTAAACCTTGGAGGTTGCCTGATTGGTGGCTGTCAAAGTACCGCTCACAAGCTGGGCATCCTGAATGGTGAGGGGCATGGTTACGGTGACCTTAAGGTCGTTGACGGGTGTTTCGGAATCGTCATCGCTGCACGAAGCGAAACCGGCGAAAGTAGCCAAAGCGGCTACGAGAAGGAGTTTTGAATTCTTCATTCTTTTGTTTTTTTAATGGATTAATTAATGTTGTTTTATGAAAATCTTTAAAAGAAAAGTCCTGCCGAGGTATGGACTTCGTAGCCCGAGGTCTCGTCGTTTCCGCGATAGCCTCCGTCGATGTCGAAGAATATACCGAAGGATGCTTTCCATCGGGGGAGCCAGTCCAATCGGAGTCCGCCGCCGGCTGTGAGATAAGAGTTTTGGACCATGAGGACGCACTGTTGTACCATCTTGGCGCGCGCCTCGTCCATCAGGGCGTAAGGCATCTGCACAGCATCGTCCACATTGTGCCACAAGGATGCATTCCCGCGAAGGGTCAACAGGGTACGTTCCTTCAGTTCTTTGTGCCACTGCACATCGAGTCGGCTATAAACTTTGGAAAACGTCATTTCGCGGGTCGGAAATTCGTAGGTCGCCTGGTAGTCCTGCCAGCCGGCTTCGGCTCGCAACTCCCAATCGGAGAGGTTCCATCCTCCGACGGCATACGTGCGTAGCAGGTGGTTGCGGTACATTGTCAGATAGCCCCTCTCTTTGTATTCTGTCGAGGATGACGACCCGGCTATGAGTTCGTTGCCGAGACGGCGTTCCAGTGCCATTCCGGCCCAAGCATACCACCGGCCAGAGGGAGCCATCCAACCTGCCGAGGCGCTGTAGTTCCACACGTTGAGCTTCGATAGGGGGAGGGCGTTGAGAGTGGTGAGCATCCGTTTGTAGGGTGTCAGTGCGATTTTGCCCGAGAACCAGGCTCCATTTCCGTCGGCAGGCATCACCGTCACGCAGGCTTCCCATCCGAGGGCTTTGTAGTAGGCCGAAGTGTTGTTTCCCTTGAATCGTTCGTAATCGTCACCCAACCCCGTCATTTGGTATTCGGGAACGACACCCGCCTCGCGGTAGAAATCCACATCGTTGGTCTGCTTGTAGAAATGGAGTCCGGCTCCTACGGCCCAACGGTAGTCATGCCAGTCACAGGAGGCTCCCAGACGGGCCGTCAGGTCGGTTACGATGCCTCGCGGACGGGGGTCGTAGGTTCTCCATTCGTGTTCGGCGCGGAAGGAGAGTTCCTCGCCTACGGTCCAGTCTCCGAGACGGGTGGCACATCCGCCGTAGAAAGTGTAGCGTTCACCGTCCATGTCGCCACCCAAAGTGTCGGCCAGCACATACGGATAAACGGTCCGGAAGTCACTTGACGAGTTCCACTCCACCTCTTTGCGTCCACCCTGTTGGTAGGATGCTCCGCCCCAGACGACATTTTTACTGCCCAATTGCCAGTAGCTATCGACTTTGCCGCCCACGGCCCACTGGCTCTTGCCTTCCTGCATTACAAAAGCGTCTTTCTCGCCTCGGGCATCATAATAGGCGGCCACCTCAAGGAGGTTCGAGCCGTATTGTTCCCAGCGCAACGCCGGATTGGTGCGCCGTGTAGCGTCCGTCGCTGCCCGGAGGGAACGGTGTTCACTCAGGCGGGCCAGCGTGGTGTCGGTCTGTGCCCGGACGGAGACGCAGACCATGGTGCATGCCAAATCGAGAGCCAGAACAGAAAGGATATGTTTCATTGGAGCAAATGCATTGGGAGATCAACCGAAGAGGGATGGTCCAGAAATTCTGTATAACTCGACGAGGCCCGGAAGGAATGTACTTCGCGGGCACCGCCGTTGACCGAAATGGCTGCGGTACCGGTCACCAGAATGCTGTATGGGCCTCGCATCAGGCGTTCGAACGAGGCCGTTGTTCCGTTCCACGTTGATGACTGCCACGACATCTCGTTCGAGAGGCAGGTCACGGTACAGGTGCCCTGCATTTGGAGAATGCTCACGGTGTCGCCGGCCACTATATTCACCTCGGCTGAGGTGTAGTAGTCGCTGTATTCGTCGGCACAGCCGTTTGTCATCACGGCGGCAGCGATACACATTATTATATATATAAGAGGTTTCATTACAGTTTCAAATTGATTTCAAGACCGAAATAGGGGGTCACATACCGGCGTATCGTGTAATTGTTGCGCGTGTAGTCCGGATGGGCATCGATGAGCTTGTTGACAAAGAGAGCTATCATCAGGTGCCGGTCAAAGAGCGACTTGGTGGCCTTCAGGTTGAGGTTCATGTAGAAAGGCACCGTCTGACGCTCTTCGAGCGAGTTGTTGTAGTTGCGAACCAGGTACATGAGCGGCACTTCGGTGGCGTAGCTGTCCTGCCACGCGCGGATGGTGCCAGTCTCGTCCATATACCGCGTGGGGTATTTGCTTTTCGAACGGTTCTGCGAGGCGGTCTGCCACATACACTGGGCAGAGAGGGAGAATCCGAGGTCGAGACGTGGGATGTCTGTATCGAAGGTGAAATTGGTGTTCCACATTTCGCGCAGGTATCCCTCGTTGTCGCTGTAGAACCCCACAAGTTCCAATTCCTTACCTCCCACGCGCTGCGATGTCTTCTCCTGCACGTCGCGCGAGTTTTCATATTCGGTTTTGAACCATGCGCCGGTCACTGTCAGACGGGTGTTGATGATTTTCCATCTCCGTGTTGAGAAGGTGTATTCCACACCTTTCTTGAGCGTGCGCGAGCCGTTCTCGGTGCTGTACAGTCCGCGTAGGGCTGTCACTTCCTCGTAGGGTAGGTCTGCCGGCACTGGTTTCGAGGTGAGGGTGGTGCCGTCGATAACCGAGGTGTCATACCTTTTATATATATAAGGTGAATATTCCGCCATCTGTCGGAAGCCGCTCTTCATGTCTTCGCGAAACAGTGTCACGGTCAGTCGGTATCCGTTCCAGCTCCAGTCGGTGTGCAGTTCGTACTTGTGGTTGCGGGCTGCACGCAGGTCGTGATTGGTCGGATCCTTGACGTAGGTCATCAGCCACAGGGTCCTGTAGTTGGGGTTTACGTGATAGTAGCTGAACTCCGTCATGTCGATGTAGAGCAGCTCGGGATAGAGCTGGTCGATGGTCGGGAATTTGGTGTGCACGCCCCATGAGGCCGAGAGCAGGATGTTGACGTTCTGGTCGGCCCATTTGAAGGGGGCAAAATGCCATCCCACATTCACGCGCGGATCCAGATAGTATTTGCCGGCAAGGGCATACTTGCTGTTCAGGCCCGGCATCATGGACCCGCGCAGTCCCGCTTCGATGCTCAGGCGGTGAAGACCGAAGGGATAGTTGAAATCTTCCTCGATGTACTCCGACAGCTGATTTTCGGCAGGCACATCGCTGTATTTCCTCTGTCGAGCCGAAATTCCGGTGTAGAGGGGATGCAGCGGGTCGAAGATTTGGCCATCCCCCCAGTTTTTGTCCATCTGCCAGTTCACACCGACTTTCAGTCGGTTGAGGGCGTTGACTTTGTTCACGGGGAAATGCCAGACGGTCTGTATCTTTGCGAAGGCCGACAACGGGCGTCCGTCCACCGTGTGCTGTCCGGTATATTTCACGGGACTGATAAACAGAGCCTCGCTTTCGCCCTCCCTCTGCGTGGTGGCTGCGGGGGTCATGATGTCGGCCTGCACCAGTCTCTGGCGGAACAGCGTGTTTTTCTCATAACTGAGCGACAGTGTGGCATCCCATCCCTTCCACCAGGCTCCCGGCTTGCGGTTGTCGGCATTCATGGTGAAAGATGCAGCCCATCGGTGGTAGTCCGATTCGTATCGGTCCACGCCTCCGTAGTTCAGTTCGGGGTCTATTTTGTCGTCATCGAACGACCCCGTGTAGTCCAGATTCAAATCGAAGCGGTAGTCCATGTTCCTGCGTGTGAAACTGTGGCCCGCTCTGGCCGAGAAGGTCAGGCGTTGGTAGGTCTCCAGCAGGTTTCTCGGGTCCGCTTTGGCATCCAGCCAGTCTGCACTTAGGTTGAGTGTCCACTTCTTCTTGCTCCATTCCACGCCCTTCGACACATAGAACAGTTTGCTCTCCATGTCGGCTTTGAATCGGGCCCGGATGTCGTTGCCGCCCTTTTTGCGTTTGATTTTTATAAGACCCGATGTCAGGTCTCCGTATTCTGCCGAGGGGATGCCTCTCACTATCTCGATGCTTTCCACGTCATCGGTCGGAATGGTGCGCATATCGACTCCCGCATTCGTCATGTCACGGCTCGTCGTTTGTGAGTCCCATGCTCCGTTCATGAACTGCATGTTGGCATTCGTCGATATCGGGGCTCCGTCTATCAGGAAACTTGTGCCCAGCGAGGAGGTGTTGTAGTTCGACGAACTGATACCGGCTTCGCGGAGGGCTATCCGGTTGGGTGTCGTCAGCACAGGGTCGTGGGCCATGCCGCCTGGAACCAGCTCCAGCACGTCGGCAAACGACGAGGGCTGTAGGTGCTCCATCGCCTTTTTCTGAATCACCGACGACGAGGTCATCGAATGACTTTCCGTTGCGGTCACTACCACGTTCCGGAGTCGTGTGCTCTGTTCTTTCAACTGGAAATCCACAGAGCCTCCTGCCGTCCCCAGTGCAAACCTCCGAGTTTCGTAGCCCACAAAAGAAACCGCCACCGAGTCGCCCCAGGTCGCATCCCTTTCGATTTGGAACATGCCGTTTTGGTCTGCCGAAACACCGCGGCTCGCTCTTGTGGTCGAGACAATCACAGCACCCGGAAGGGGTTCTCCTGTCGCCCCGTCCGTCACCTTTCCGCTGAACTTGACTTGTGCTGTTGTTGTGGAGACCCACAGCCACAGCAACGTCTTTATTATGTGCTTCAGACAATTCATCTTTTCAATTTTCGGCTGCAAAGATAGCGTATTCCCCCCCCTTTTGCAATACCTGTTTTTAGGTAATTTTATCCTTTCTTTCAACAGCCTCTCCCTGCAGGGGGATGCATGATGCATGCTTAAGGGTTCATGGTTCAAGGATTCAAGGGGCGACTAATAACCCTTAACCCTTAACCCTTAACCCTTAACCGTGAACCCTTGAACCCTGAACCCTTGAACCCTGAACCCTGAACCCTGAACCTTGTCCCCGTTTTCGTCCCCGTTAATAACTTTGACCTTAGACTGTGGGGGGTGGAGGAGGAGGCTCGGACTCTTTCCGGTTTGTTTTTTATATACTTTCGAGAAATATTTGGCATCCGAAAAACCGCAGAGAACCGCAATTTCGCCCACGGGGCGATCGCCTGATTTGAGCATCTCCGTCGCGTGGGCTATGCGGGCGCTGAGGAGGAGCGCTGCAGGTGTGGTGTCGAACTCCATCCTTACGCGCTCGAAGAGTGCGGTACGGCTCATGGCCATTTCTTGGGCCATGATGTCGGTGTTCAGGCCGGATTCATGGTAACGGGCTTCGATGAGGGCGAGCAAGCGTGTGCGGAACGGGGAATCGTTCAGCCTCTCCCCAGCCCTCCCCTGAAGGGAAGGGAGTAGGGATGGGTCTAAGGTCAAAGGTCAAAGGTCTAAGGTCGGTTCGCGGTTGAGCGCCTTTGACCTTTGACCTTTGACCGGCCACCAGGAGTAGGGTGCCGCCTGCGACCACAAAGGCAAAGGCGAGGATCCAGCCTACGGGCGCAGCTGCCCCGTCCGTCGGAACATCCTGTGGTTGCAACGGGGGCAACAAATCGGGCTGCAGGATGAGGTGTCCGCGTGTGGTGGCAAACTGCATCTCTCCCCGGGGGGTAAGAGCGGGAGAGGCTTCGCTGAAATTGAGCATCTCTCCCCAGAATCGGCTGTCGAGCAGGCGGAGCCGGTAGCTGGGCCGCCAAGTGACGAGGGCGTTATCGCACGCGAACCACACCTCCTCGCCACGACGGCACATCGAGAGGATGAGGTCCGGCAAACTGTCCACATGGAAGGGAACGAGCGTGGTGTCGGAGGTGAGATGCCACAGGCCGGTACCCATCGTGGAGACGAGAGTAAGTGTGTCGTTGAGGCTACAAAGGTCGCTGACGTCTTCGCTCCCGGCTCGAGAGGTGGTGCCTGTGGCGGGATTGTAGAGGAAGAGTCCGGAGGCGGCACAGACGGCAATTCTTTTGTCGGGGAGGGGCACGAGGCGGCGAATGCGGAGCTTTTCTTCGGGCGACAACGGACAGTGGGTGAGGGTCACCTCATCGCATCCCGGGGCAGGGAGTGGTGCCCGGAAGAGCCCCTGCCCCCATGAGGCACACCACAGGGTGCTGTCCTGAATGAAGAGGTCGTAGAGAAGTAGGGGTGCCGTCCCCTCGGCTACGGACATCCGACAAGGTGTTATCGCTATCGAATCGCCTTGGAGGCGGCCCCGGAAAAGCCCCTGCCCCTTGGAGGCCAGCCACAGGTTGTTGCCGTCATCGAGTATGTTGTAAATCTTCGGAGCGGACACCTGCCCGAGAAATTCTCCCGAGGGACGGTAGAGATAGAGACGGTCGTTTTTGGAGGCAAGCAGCAAATCCCCGCCGGATGTGCAGCGGATGGCTCTGATTTCGTTGCCAAAAGAGGGGGAGAGGGGGCCCGAAATGTGCGTCTCGTGGGTAAACACTGCCGGAGTGAAGGTGATGCGCCAAAGGGCATCGTCCCAATTGACCCACAGCCGTCCCTCGCGGTCGAGGAGGAGCCCCTCCCTGAAGGGAAGGGGGGGGATGGGGTCTAAGGTCAAAGGTCAAAGGTTCAAGGTTCGGGGTGCATGGTGACTTCGATGCGGTT
>CALBPV010000095.1 GCA_937899265.1 uncultured Bacteroidales bacterium | reverse complement strand
CGTCGAGTGTGTAGTCTTCGACCTCATACGGCGATTTTCCGTTGTCCAGCGGTTTTCCGTCATACCACTCGCGCACCCACGGCTTCTCTTCGTCCAGAAAAAGCTCAAACCCATAACGTTTGTTGCCGTTGAACATCGCGATGCTGTCCGGTTCTTGGGGATGGACGATGCGGAATACACCGTGAAGGTCAAACACCGTGCGGTCGGACGAGGTGTTTATCCAGGCCCGTCCGATGTATGAGCCGTCGGCAAAGTCATAGCGACCCGAGGCCGCGTATGCCGGGCCGTTGATGCTCGCATAGTTGAGATGGAACATGCCCCGGAAACGGTCTCCGTTGGGATAGACCACTTCGCCGGAACCTTTGGGACCTTCGAGGCACTGGCGGATGGTCTTCCCAAACTGCCAGCCGCCCTTGTAGATGATACCTGTGTCTGATTTTTCCATCAGTATTCTTCCTCGTTGAAGAAAAAGTCTTCTTTCGACGGATAGTCGGGCCAGAGATCCTCTATGCTGTCATAGGTCTCGCCTTCGTCTTCGATTTCCTGCAGGTTTTCGATTACCTCCCATGGGCAACCGGAACGTTGTGCGTAGTCCAACAATTCTTCTCGGGTGGCGGGCCACGGCGCATCTTCAAGCTTCGAGGCCAATTCTAATGTCCAATACATACGACGGATGGTTGATAAAATATAAAAATTTGAAAGTTAAGTGCAAAATTCGGGGGGCAGAGGTGTTCTGCGTTGAATTTTCGGTCGCGAAGATACACATTTATTTTAAATATGAGAAACCGAACCCCCGGAATTAAGAAATTTTAATACAATTCAGAAAGAAACTGTGTAGTGTTGTTTGTAAAAGCGGGGTTTCCGAATGGCCAATCCGTATGAATAGAGGTCCATCGTGATGGAGACTTGTTCGCTGTCGCAGATGATGTCCCACAACTGTTCGAGTCGCTGGCGAGGCTGTATTCCCTTGACCCAGATGATGCCGTTTTCCGGCAAATGCGGTTCGAGCCAGGCCCAGAGTTCCTCGCCGTTCATCCCGGCGGGCAGGTCGTTGATGACCGTCATTTCGGGACAATAGTCTTCGGGAAACTCGGCAAGCTGTCCGGTGAAGGTGACTTGCCCGAGACGCTTGGTCCCCAACCACGCAAAGTCACGGTGGAACTGCGTGCGCATCTCCTCTGTCGCCACCGCACGGATGCGGTTGCGAGTGTCCTCCAACACGAGGGGCAGGAGGCTGTAACCTCCGTCGCTCACTATCTCCAGTATCTCGTGCGCCCGGAATCGGTTGGCCAAACGGAAGAGCAGATAGGCCACTTTGAGCGACACGGGAGCCTTGCGATTGTCACGATACGTGCGCCACATGCGCTGATAGGCATAGTATGGGGTCTTCTCCTCAATGACCTCTGTGATAATGGAAAAGGCAAAGGGAGAATGCACGCCGTAGCCCTTGCGATGACGCAGCTTGCGCATCGAGAGCGAAAGGTATTCTTTAAGTTTGCGCTGGGCTTTCATACCATTTGAAACTTGAAACTTGGAACCTGAAACTTGGAACCTGAAACTTGAAACCTGAAACTTGAAACTACAACTTGAGACCGTTGAGCAACTCCCGGTATATGCGCAGGGCATCGCGTATCTCGCTCTGCCTTACGAACTCGTCCGCCGTGTGCGAACGGGCACTCTCTCCGGGTCCCATCTTGAGGCTGGGCCACCGCATCAGCGACTGGTCGCTGAGTGTGGGCGAACCGAAGAACGGGATGCCGAGTTCACGAGCCCGCACTGCCAACGGATGGGTGACTGCGATGGACGAGGGCTGCAGACGGGTGCTTCGGGCTTTGAGCTCCACGGGAGCCACAAGTTCCTGCAGGCGAGCCACCACTTCCTCGTTGGTGTAGGCATCGGTGGTGCGTACATCCGTCACAAAGGTGCACACGTCGGGCACTACATTGTGGGCTGTGCCTGCCTGGATTTGGGTTGTCGTGATGCGTACCGGTCCGAGCGTCTCCGACTCCTTGGGGAACCTATGGTCTCTCAGCTTGGCTATCGCATCGAGGGCGATATAGAGGGCATTGACGCCTTCTTCGCGGGCGGCATGCCCCGCACGGCCGTGGGCTGTGCCGTCGAGCACCACCAAACCTTTCTCGGCCACTGCGGCTCGCATGCCCGTGGGTTCGCCTACAAGAGCCACATCAATCTTGGGCAGCAGGGGCAGCGCACTCTCCAGACCGTTCTTGCCCGACACTTCTTCTTCGGCCGAAATGGCGAAGACCAGATTATATGTCTGCGGTGTCCGGCGTAGCTGCAGGTATGTGTGGAGCAGGGTCGTGAGCGAGGCTCCGTCGTCGTTGCTGCCCAGTCCGTAGAGACAGTCGCCTTCTTCGATGGGAGTGAACGGCTCGCGTTGCCAGCTCGCCGCCGGCTTCACGGTGTCGCAATGGGCGTTCAGCAGCAGCGTCGGACGCTTCTTGTCGTAGCCCGGTGCCACCTGCCAGAGGTTGTTGTTGCGACGCGAAACGGGCTCGCCGCTGGCCTTCATCAGGTAGTCCTGCAGGAAATCGGCAACGGCCTCTTCTTCCCGAGTGATGGACGGAATGCGGATGATGGCTTTCAGCAAGTCGTATGACGCTCGAAATGTTTCTTCCAAATTCATATTGTGCTGGAAATTTGGCGCGAAAATACAAATTATTTTTGACATAACAGGCATTCTGTCTCATTTTTTTTTGTCATTTGGATTTTTTTTTGTATCTTTGCACCGCAAAAGCGCGATTTTCGCCCTGTTCTTTACGAATTTAAGCAACAAAACAATACAGAAACTTCAAACTTGAAACTTGAAACTTGAAACTAATATGATTACAACTGAACAACTCAAGGCCACGCAGCAGCGTTTGGCCGATCTCGAAAAATATCTCAACATCGGGCAAAAGCAGATTCAACTTGAGGAGGAAGAACTTCGCACCCAGGTGCCCGACTTTTGGGAAGACCAGAAGGCTGCCGAACGCCAGATGAAGGTGGTCAAAGGCATCCGCTCCTGGATTGAGGCCTACAACACGGCCCGCAGCAACGTCGAGGAGCTCTCCCTCGCCTTCGAGTATTACAAGGAGGAACTGGTGACCGAAGACGAGGTGGATGCCCAATATCGGAAGACCATCGATTGGTTCGAGGAAGTCGAGCTCCGCAACATGCTTCAGGGCGAGGAGGACCACCTCTCCTGTGTGCTCAAAATCAATGCAGGTGCCGGCGGTACCGAGGCCCAGGATTGGGCGCAGATGCTCCAGCGCATGTATATGCGTTATGCCGAACAGCACAACTACACCTGCACCGTCTCCGACCTCGTCGATGGCGACGAAGCCGGCATCAAGAGCGTCACCATGCAGATTGAGGGCGACATGGCCTACGGATACCTCAAGTCCGAGAACGGTGTCCACCGCCTCGTCCGCGTCTCGCCCTACAATGCCCAGGGCAAACGCATGACCTCCTTTGCGTCCGTCTTCGCCTTCCCGCTCATCGACGACTCCATCAACATCGAGATAGAACCCGCACGCCTCTCCTGGGACACCTTCCGAAGCGGAGGCGCCGGCGGGCAGAACGTCAACAAGGTCGAGTCCGGCGTGCGTCTGCGCTATATGTTCAAGGACCCCTATACGGGCGTGGAGGAAGAAATTCTCATCGAAAACACCGAGACGCGAGACCAGCCCAAGAACAAGGAGAAAGCCCTTCTCCTCCTCAAGTCGCAACTCTACGACCGCGAACTTCAGCACCGCCGTCAGGAACAGGCCAAAATCGAGGCCGGAAAAAAGAAGATTGAGTGGGGCTCCCAGATTCGCTCCTACGTCTTCGACGACCGCCGCGTCAAGGA
>CALBPV010000094.1 GCA_937899265.1 uncultured Bacteroidales bacterium | reverse complement strand
AGATTCAGTTCCACAAAGAGGTGCTGGACATCCTCGACAAGAACGGTTTGGACCGGATTCTCCCCGAGGACCCACCCCAGCCCTCCCCTAAAGGGAAGGGGGAGGAGTTTCAGGCAACTGATGGTTCATGGTTAATGATTCACGGTGCACGGTTAAAACCATTAACCATGAATCCGTTAACCGAAAGTGAATTTCAAGTTTCTCCCCTACTTTACGGGCAAGTTTAATCAAAAACCGCAATTTTTCCGGTGATGTGATACAAAAAACAATTTTTTTCGGCGAAAAAGTTGGAGGATTGGAAAATAATGGCTACCTTTGCAGGCTCTTTGCAAGACATACGAAGACAATGACGAAATGAGAATATGATGAAGAAATTGATTCTGATAACCGTTTTCGGCTGGGTGATGGCAACAGGGGGAGCCAAACCGTTGCCTGTGGCCTTCACACAATGGCTGCAAAGCGGGAATATGCAGGCTGCGACGGTGGCTTTGGAAATACGCAACCTTACCACGGGCGAAACAGTCTATGAACATGAGGCCGGACGTGCAGTGATACCGGCCAGCGTGACAAAGCTGACTTCGACGGGTGCAGCGTTGCGACTGCTCGGAGCCAACCACAGAGTCGAGACGGAAGTGTTTGCAACGGGCGAGATTGATGCGGATGGAACGTTGCACGGCGATGTCATCATCGTGGGGCACGGCGACGCCCTCTTGGGAAGCACGAGGAGCCAGTTTGCCAAAGACCTTTTCGTACAGAACGTATGGGCTGCCCTCAATCAACGTGGCATCCGCAGGATAGCAGGTCGCATCATCGGCGACGGCTCGGCCATTCCTGCCCCGTGGGTAGGTCCCGGATGGGAATGGGAAGACTTCGGCAACTATTATGCGCCGCCGATGGCCGGGCTGAACTACGGCGACAATACCGTAGCCCTGATTTTCGACACCTCGAAGAAGAACGCCCAACCGAAGCTGATACGTACAGAACCCGAGATACCGGGGTTGGTATTGGAGAACTGCCTGACGGCAGAGGATGCTCCGAGAGATCAGTCGTATGTCTATGGTGGCCCGCGTACCAACCTGCGAACCATCGTGGGTGCCATTCCCCACAAGAATGCAACCTATACGGTGAGAGCCTCAGTGCCCAACCCGCCGGCAATGGCCGCAAAGGCGGTGGAACGCTATATATATTTAAAAGGTGTAAAGACCGACGGCGACACATTGCCCGCCGGAGAGAAACAGTTGCTGACCACCTACCGGGGCGAGGCGCTTGAATATGTAGTGAACGAAACGAACACCAACAGCAATAACCTGCTGGCCGAAATGGTGCTCCACCAAATCTCCCTGACACAAGCCGACGGCTCGCGCAAAGAGGGTGTGAAGGCCGTCTCGGACTATTGGAAGGGGAGAGGTCTCGACATGCGGGGCGTGAAACTCTACGACGGCTGCGGACTCTCGCCCGACACGAGGGTAACGGCCCACTTTGTCTGTGACCTGCTGGCCGAAATGAAAGACGAACGCGCTTTCAGAGCCTCGTTGCCCGTGGCCGGCAAGACAGGTACCTTGGCGATGTTCCTCAAAGGAACGAAACTGCAGGGCAAAGCCCATCTCAAGACCGGAACACTCAAGAATGTGGTGGCATACGCAGGCTACATTTATAGTGGGAAGGGAGAGATGTATGCCGTTGCTTTTATCGTCAATGACTATGCCGGTTCGTCAACTGCGGTGCGCAAAAAGGTGGAAAATATGCTGCTTTTGATGATTCCTTGAGAAAAATTGATTGCGTTTCGAAAAAAAATACGTATCTTTGCAGTCGAAAAATGAAATTGTACGTCGTTCCCACACCGGTAGGCAATCTGGAGGATATGACCTTCAGGGCTGTACGTATCCTGAAGGAAGCCGATTTGATTTTGGCCGAGGATACGCGCACGTCGTCGGTGCTCATGCAGCACTACGACATCCACACGCCCATGCAGAGCCATCACAAGTGGAACGAACACGAGACAGCCGCCTCGTGGGCCGACCGCATCGAAGGGGGACTCACGGTAGCCCTTGTCTCGGACGCAGGTACACCGGCCATCTCCGACCCGGGCTTCATGCTGGTGAGGGAATGTGCCCGACGGGGCATCGAGGTGGAATGTCTGCCCGGCGCCACCGCTTTTGTCCCGGCGCTCGTGCAGAGCGGTTTGCCCAACGAGAAGTTCTGTTTCGAAGGATTCCTGCCCCAAAAGAAAGGGCGCGAATCGAGACTCAAAACACTGGCTACAGAGGCGCGTACAATGATTTTTTACGAATCACCCTACCGACTGGTCAAGACGCTGCAACAGATGGCGGCTGCCTTCGGCGAGGAACGTCCGGCAACGGTGGTGAGAGAAATCTCCAAACTTCATGCCGACACGCGGCGCGGTACCCTTGCCGAGCTGACAGCCCATTTCACCGCCGTCGAACCCAAGGGCGAGATAGTCCTTCTGGTGGGTGGAGCTCCCGACGAGGAGAAGAAGGAGCATAGAAACAAATACAAAGACGATTAAAACCATAAACCAAATTTAAAATACAAACAGAATGAAAAAGATTCTTTTAGGCTTGGTTGCCATCCTCGGCATCAGCTTGACGGGCACAGGATGTTCCAGCGGCCCCAGCAAACAGGAAGTAATGTCAGCCAACGACTCGCTGACCGCAGTAACGCTTCAGCAGCAATCGGAACTCATGGATCTCATGGGTCTGATGGCAGACGTTTCGAGTGAACTCGACAAAATCAACGGACAGATTTCCGTGGCCAACGGCGAAGAGAAGAGCGACTTGGAGTCACGCAAGGCAGAACTCTTGAACAAACTGGCCGCCGTCAAGAACGACCTCGAAGAGAAGACGCAGGCCCTCGAACAGCTGACCAAGAAATACAGTAGCGTGTTGGCTCAAAACAAACAGCTGAAAAGCACCATAGAAGGCTTGCAGCAGCGTGTCTATGAATACACCGAGAAGATGGCAGCCTACGAGGCTCGCATCGCAGCCCAGGGAGACACCATCCAGATTCTCTCCGAGAACCTCGAAGAGACAGCCGCCAACCTCGACTCACTCTACACCGAGAACAAGGCCCAGCAGAAGATTATGGAGTCGCAGGACGAACTCCTGAACCGTGCTTTCTACATCATTTCGACCCGTGCCGAACTGAAAGACCTCGGCATCGTGACGGGCGGTGCTCTGCAGCGCAGCAAACTCACCAACAAGGGCTTCGACACATCGCTCTTCACACAGGTGGACATCCGTGAGCTTTCCGAGATAGACCTCAAGGCAAAGAAGGCTACCGTCAAGTCCAACATGCCCACCGAGAGCTACGACCTCGTCACTCAGGAGGACGGAAACCTCAAGCTCGTCATCAAAGACGCAGCCACGTTCTGGAGCCAGACCAAGTTCCTGGTAATACAGGTGCGATAAGACAAAAACGCGCATGCCTCTCAAACTTCCCAAACACCTTCCGGCCATCGAAGCCCTCAAGGCGGAGAACATCTTCGTGATGGACTTCGAACGTGCGGACGAACAGCAAATACGTTCGCTCCGTATCTGTATTCTCAATCTGATGCCCATCAAGGAACAGACTGAGAACGACTTGATACGCCTTCTTTCGAACACCCCGCTGCAAGTCGAGATACAGTTCATGATGATTCCGGGCCACGTGTCGAAAAACACATCGGCAGGTCACATGCAACAGTTCTATACCTCGTTCGAGGGACTGAAGGAACAGAAGTTTGACGGCATGATTGTCACGGGTGCCCCGCTCGAACAGCTCGATTATGAAGAGGTGACCTATTGGAAGGTGCTCCAGAAGATTTTCGACTGGACGCGAACCCACGTCACCTCCACGATGTTCATCTGTTGGGCAGCACAGGCCGGGCTCTACCATTTTTACGGCGTGCCCAAATATCCCTTGTCGAAAAAGATGTTCGGCATCTTCAAACACACCAGCTACGATCCTCAGGAGCCCATCTTCAGAGGTTTCGACGACGAGTTCTTTGTGCCCCACAGCCGTCACTCGGAGGTGAGGAAGGAGGACATCCTCCAGCATCCGGAACTCAAAATCATGTCGGAAAGCCGCGAGAGCGGTATCTATATGGTGATGGCAAGGGAAGGCCGTGAGATTTACGTGACCGGCCACTCGGAGTACTCGCCCTACACACTTGACACCGAATACAAACGGGATCTCACCAAGGGACTGCCCATCAATATGCCTGTCAACTACTACAAGGGCAACAATCCCAACAACCGTCCGTTGGTGCGTTGGCGTTCGACTGCCAACCTCCTGTTTTCCAACTGGCTGAACTACTACGTTTACCAAAATACACCGTACAATATCGAAGAAATTCATTGATTTCGTCGTCCAAAACGGCCAAAATATCGGGCTCCGGAGGGCAAAAATACCCCTTCAGAGCCCGATTTGACAATATTTAATACATCTTTTAGATTATTTAGACGTTAATTTTTGGTTGTGTTAACTTAAATCGTTAATTTTGCACCTTGAAAATCGGTCATTCGTCCGTTTTTCGCACATCAAAAGTAATCAAAACAATATAAAACAAAAATACAAAACCAACATTTATGAGTGAAAGAGTTGACATCCGTGAGTTGAACGAACTCATCGAATCGAAGAGCGCGTTCGTGAGTATGTTGACACAAGGCATGGACCAGGTCATCGTGGGCCAAAAGCACCTTGTAGAGTCTCTCCTTATCGGACTTCTGGCCGACGGCCACATTCTGTTGGAAGGTGTGCCCGGGTTGGCCAAGACCTTGGCTATCAAAACGCTTTCGCAGCTGATTGACGCCAAATACAGCCGCATCCAGTTTACCCCGGACCTGTTGCCGGCCGATGTCATCGGTACAATGGTCTATTCGCAGAAGAACGAACAGTTCTCCGTCAAGAAAGGTCCCGTGTTTGCCAACTTCGTGCTGGCCGACGAAATCAACCGCGCGCCTGCCAAAGTGCAGTCGGCGCTGCTCGAAGCCATGCAGGAACGTCAGGTGACCATCGGTGCCGAGACGTTCAAGTTGGACCGTCCCTTCCTCGTGATGGCCACCCAAAACCCCATCGAGCAGGAAGGTACCTATCCGTTGCCCGAAGCCCAGTGTGACCGTTTTATGCTGAAGGTCAAGATAGACTATCCCCGCAAGGAAGAGGAAATGAAGATTGTGGCAGCCCATTTGGCCGGATTCAAGCAGGATGTCAAGCCTGTGATGAAGGCCGACGAGATACTCGATGCCCGTCAGGTAGTGAAGCAGGTTTACATCGACGAGAAGATTCAGAAATACATCGTCGATATTGTCTTTGCGACACGTTACCCCGAAATGTACAACCTTGAGAACCTCAAAGACATGATAGCCTACGGAGCATCGCCCCGAGCTTCCATCAACCTCGCTTTGGCAGCCCGTGCTTATGCTTTCCTGAAGCGCAGAGGCTACGTCATCCCCGAGGATGTGCGTGCCATCTGTCCCGACGTGATGCGCCATCGCATCGGTCTTTCCTACGAGGCCGAGGCCAACAACCTGACCACCGAGGAAGTCATAGCCGAAATCCTCAACAAAGTAGAAGTGCCCTGATGGAAACCACTGACTTGCTAAAGAAAGTCCGCCAGATCGAGATTAAGTCGCGAGGTCTGAGCCGCAATATCTTTGCGGGTCAGTACCGCACGGCCTTCAAGGGTCACGGCATGTCGTTCGCCGAGGTCAGAGAGTACCAGTTCGGTGACGATGTGCGCGACATTGACTGGAACGTGACAGCCCGTCAGAACAAGCCTCACATCAAAATCTTCGAGGAGGAACGCGAAATGACGGTCATGCTGCTCATCGACGTGAGCGGAAGCCGTGAGTTCGGCACCACCACACAGACCAAGCAGGAGACCATCACCGAGATTGCCGCCACCATGGCCTTCTCCGCCATCCAAAACAACGACAAAATCGGGGTCATCTTCTTCAGCGACCGCATCGAGCGTTACATTCCGCCCCAGAAGGGACGCAAACATGTGCTGGCCATTATCTCCGAGATGTTGAATTTCAAGCCCGTGCAACGCGGCACCGACATCGGCAAGGCCATCCAGTATGTAAGCAACGCCCAGAAGAAGCGCTGCACCTGTTTCGTGATTTCCGACTTTGTGGATGACAAGTCATACAGCCAACCGCTCACCATCGCCAACACCAAACACGACATGGTGGCCATACAGGTCTATGACCCTCGCGAGACAGAACTGCCCGATGTGGGTCTGATGCGTGTCGCCGATGCCGAGACGGGTGTGCAACGGTGGGTTGACACCTCATCGTCAGCTGTGCGCAAGGCATACGCCCTCTGGTGGCAGAAGAGCCAAGAGCGCATGCACGACGCTTTTCTCCACGCCCGCGTGGACAATGTATCCATCCCCACAGGCGAGGACTTTGTGCCCGTCCTGATGGAGATGTTCAAAAAACGATCCTAAATGTATTTCAAACATATCAAGTCCTGCTTGCTGAGCCTCCTTCTGACGGTTGTGCCTGCGCTCGCCATCGCCCAGGCAAGGGTGACGGCACGTCTTGACTCGACCTACGTCGTGTTGGGCATGCCCACCGTGATTCATTTGGAAGCTTCTGTACCCGAAGGACAGTCTATCGAATTTCCTCATCTTGACCCCCGCGGCATTGTTGCCTGGGACGACACGACGGCCTTTCTGCTCGAATGGGCCGACCGTCCGACCATCGACACCCTTGCCACACAGAACGGCATGACGACGTTGCGTCAGGACCTTGAGGTTTTTCCCTTCGATTCGGCTTCTCTCTTCATTCCGGCCTTCCCGTTTGTCTATGCGGGAGACACTTTGCGGACCAACGATTTGGCACTCAAGGTCATACAGCCTTTCGATTCGCTGGAGATTGATCCTGAGAAGTTTTTTGACATCAAGGATGTCCTCACGCCCGATATCGTCATTTGGGACTACATCGGCTGGGTGCTTTGGCCCTTGTTGGTCATCGCCTTGGCAGTGGCCGCATGGTACGGATGGCGTTACTATCGCCGCTACAAACGTCACCAACCCGTTGTCGTGAAGCCCAAGAAAGTCGTTCCCCCCAATGTAGTCGCCCTTCAGGCTCTCGATGCCCTGCAGGAGAAACATCTCTGGCAGAACGGCAAGTCCAAGCAGTTCCACACCGAGCTCACCGACATACTCCGTATTTATATAGAAGGACGGTTCTCGGTGCCTGCGATGGAGAAAACCACCGATGAGATTTTGGACGAACTTTATGAACTCCACGAGTCGCAGCATTCGTCGATGAACAGTCTCCATCAGATTCTCACGCTGGCCGATCTTGTCAAATTCGCCAAGTATGAACCCATGGCCGACGAAAACCAATTGTCGTTCATGAATGCCCGCATGTTTGTCACCCAAACGGCACCCTCCGAATCCACGGACTACGAGAAATCCACCGAAGCCGAAGATGCGGGTGCAGAGACTGAATCCGATTCCGAACCCCAAGTAAAACCATAGCCTATGCCGCAATTTGCCAATCCGGAATATCTGTTCCTGCTACTTCTGCTGCTTCCCGCTATCGGATTTTACATCTGGAAGCAGTCTCGGGCCAATGCTACGCTCCAAGTGCCCTCCACAGGTCCGTTCGTCGGTTTGCCGCGTTCGTGGAAGGAGATACTGCGTCACATCAACTTTGCCCTTCTGCTCTTGGCTTTTGCCTGTGTGATTGTGGTGCTTGCCCGTCCACAGAGCAGCGACAACTGGAGCCGCACCGATACCGAAGGCATCGACATCGTCATGTCGCTCGATGTCTCCAATTCGATGCAAACGCCCGATTTCAAGCCCAACCGTTTGGAAGCCTCCAAGGACGTGGCCTCAAGGTTCGTCAGCGGCCGTCCCAACGACAACATCGGTATGGTGATTTTCGGCAAGGAGAGTTACACCCTTTGCCCGATGACCACCGACCACGCCGTGCTGGCCAATATGATTAACTCTGTCGATTTCGACCTCATCGACGGTTCGTCCACCGCCATCGGCGACGGACTTGTGACCGCAGTGAACCGCATCCGCGGGGGAGAGGCCAAATCGAAAGTGGTGATTCTCCTCACCGACGGCACCAACAATTCGGGCGATGTGGCTCCGCGAGATGCCGCGGAAGTGGCACGTGCGATGGATGTGCGTCTCTACACCATCGGCGTCGGTTCCAAAGGCGATGTCCAAGTGCAAGTGGGTGTCGATCCCTTTGGGCGTCCCATCACCCAAATGGTCCACGCCGACATCGACGAGGATGCCCTTCGCGAGATGGCTCAGGTGACCGGCGGACGTTACTTCCGTGCCACCGACAAAACCTCGCTGACCAACATCTTCGAGGAAATCGACAAGATGGAGAAAACCAAAATGAACATTCGTGAATTCTCGCGTAAAGACGAGGAGTTTCTCCCTTGGGCGCTGGCTGCGCTGGCGTTCCTGCTGCTTCACGTGCTGATTCGCAACACTGTGCTCAAAAACATTCCATAACATATCACTATGTCCGGTTTTAGATTCGAATCGCCTTACCTTCTGTGGCTCCTCTTGGTCCCGGTGCTCCTTGCGGTCCTCTTCGTGTGGTCCCGCTGGTCGAGCCGTCGGGCATTGGGCCGTTACGGCAACCCGGAACTTCTGCGCCCTCTCACGGAGGGTGTCTCCGAGACCAAGCTACGCATCCGTTTTCTGTTGGCTGTGCTGGCTATGGGGTGTCTCGTCATTGCCGCTGCACGTCCCCAATTCGGTTCCAAGCTCAAGACCGTCAAAAAAGAAGGCGTAGAAGCGATGGTTTGTCTCGATATTTCCAATTCAATGTTGGCTCAGGACATTGCGCCCTCCCGTCTCGAAAAGGCCAAGCGTATGCTGTCCAAACTTTTGGACCGCATGGACAACGATCAGGTGGGTCTCATCGTCTTTGCCGGCGATGCGTTCACCCAGTTGCCCATCACCAATGACTTTGTCTCGGCCAAGATGTTCCTTTCGAGCATCGATCCCCGCATGGTTTCCATCCAGGGTACAGCCATAGGCGCAGCCATCAATCTCGCAGCCCGTTCGTTCACGCCCAACGAGAGTTCGGAGAAGACGATTATTCTCATCACCGACGCGGAGAATCACGAAGACGATGCCAAGGGTGCAGCCGAGGCTGCCTACAAGAAGGGCATCACCACTCACGTCATCGGTATCGGTTCGACCCAGGGTGCCCTGCTTCCCGACGACAGCGGACGCGAGGGTTCTTATCGCAAGGACAACGAAGGCAATCCTGTCACCACGCGTCTTGACGAAACGAAGGCCCAGGAAATCGCACTTGCCGGTCATGGCATCTATGCCCGTGCAGACAACTCCAATTCGGCGCTGAACGCTATTTCCGATGCCATAGCAGGCATGGAGAAGACCGAGTTGGAATCGCATGTCTATGCCGACTACGACGACAAGTTCGAGTGGTTCGCCGGTCTCGCTTTCCTATTCCTTCTCATTGATATCTTCCTGCTCGACAAGGCCAATCCCCTGATGAGCAAAATTCATCTGTTCGACTGATATGCGTTATACATTATTTATTATAATATTGGCGTTGGTTTCCACGGCATCGCTCTTTGCCCAAAAAGCAGTTCGCAAGAACATCCGCGAGGGCAACGACCATTATGCCCAGGACCAATATCTGGAGTCGGAGCTGTCCTACCGCAAGGCACTCGAGGTCAACGGAACCGATTCGTTGGCGACCTTCAATCTCGGCAATTCGCTCTATCGTCAGCAGAAGGCCGAAGATGCGCTCCGTCAGTATCAGACGGTGGCGGAACAGGCTTCTTCGTCGGGCAATAAACCGCTCGCAGCCCAAGCCTATTACAACATGGGCGACATCATGATGAGTTCCCAGCAGTATGACAAAGCCGTACAGTGTTTCAAGCAGTCGCTTCGCAATAATCCTCTGGACAACGAAGCCCGCTACAATCTGATTTTGGCTCAACGTCTTCTGCAGAAACAGCAACAGGACCAGCAGAATCAGGATCAGAATCAGCAGCAACAGCAAGATCAGCAGCAGGATCAACAGCAGCAGGATCAACAGCAGCAGGATCAACAACAGCAACAGCAGGAGCAGCAGAATCAGGATCAACAGCAGGACCAACAACAGCAACAAGAGCAAGAACAGCAACAACGGGCCGGCCAAATGTCGCAGGAGAAGGCCGAACAAATCCTTCAGGCTGCCGAACAGGACGAACGCGACACTCAAGAGAAAGTCCAAGAGGCCCAAATGCGCAAGGTGCGTCAGCGTCGTGTTGACAAGGACTGGTAATCCTCTTTTTCCCTACATCCCACAAAATACAAGATGAAACGTATTCTCTCCATATTCGCCCTTTTCTGCATCGCTTTGGCCGCATGGGCCGAGGACATCACTTTCACCGGCTCGGCCCCTTCGGCTGTGGCGGCCGGCAAACAGTTCCGTGTGGAATTCACCGTCAATGCCCGAGGTTCCGAAATCCGTTGCGACATCGAGGGCCACGGCTTGGACCTGCTTTACGGTCCCACCTCCTCATCGTCCATCTCGACCAATTACATACAAGGAAAAGTCACCACCAAATACACCACGACTTTCTCCTATATGATGATGGGACAAAAGGAAGGGACGTTCACCCTTCCCGCTGCGACTGTCAAGGTCGATGGCAAGACCTATACATCCAACACCGTTACCGTCAAGGTACTCCCCGCCGACAAAGAAGAACCCGCCCAGAAGGCTTCCTCCGGTTCCGGCAACAACAGTCAGGGAGCATCTTCGCGAGTGGCGAAGGATGATGTCCTGCTCCGTCTCGACCTTTCGAAGACGACGGCCTATGAAGGCGAAGCCATCGTTGCCACACTCAAACTCTATTTCAAGAACCACAACATCCGTTCGCTTTCCGATGCCAAGATAGCCGATTTCGAGGGTTTCACCAAACAGGATATCGAGCTCTCAGACAAACGGCAGGCCCAGTTGGAACACCTCAATGACGCCAACTATCAGATGTATCCCATTGCCCAATGGCTTTTGTTCCCCACCCGCAGCGGCGACATTGAGATTCCCGCCCAAACCGTCAAAGCCGTGGCCGAGGTGGTAACACGCCGTTCGTCGGGCGGATTCTTCGATTGGCCGATGGACTACACTCAGGCTGTCGAAGTTCCTGCCACAGCACCGGCACGTACCGTTCACGTGAAGCCCCTGCCGTCGGGACGTCCTGCCACATATATGGGCGGTGTGGGCAGCTATTCCATTGAGTCGGATGTCTCGTCCACCCAGCTTCGCGAAGGAGACGCTTTCACCTACCGCATTGTCATCTCCGGCACGGGCAACTTCAAGCAAGTCAAAGACCCCGAGCCGCAGTTCCCCGCCGATTTCGAGGTTTATGACCCCAAGGTCGATTTCTCCACACGAACGGTCAGCTCCGGCATGACGGGCAAGAAGACGATAGAATATACGGTCATTCCCCGTTTCTCCGGCGAATTTGACATTCCCGCCGTCGATTTCTCCTATTTCGACACGCAGTCGGGCACCTATAAGACGGTTTCCTCCAAGCCCTTCCATCTCGAGGTGGCCAAAGGCAATAACAGCAATTCCATCGGCGGGGGTGGTGTAGCCGATTTCTCGGGTACAAACCAGGAACGCATCCGCATGCTCGGCAACGACATCCGCTATCTCCACTCCGTCGATGAGGATTCACTCCGTCCCGAGGGAGAGACCTTCTTCGGCACGCTTTCCTTCTGGCTGTGGATTCTTCTGCCGCTTGTGGCTTTTATCGTGGTAGCTGTCATCTATCGCCGTCAGTTGCGTCTCAATGCCGACGTTGTGGGCGTTCGCACCCGCAAAGCCTCCAAGGTGGCCACACGTCGCCTCAAGGAAGCCGCCTCAGCACTCAAGGCCCGTGATGAAGCGACATTCTATGAGGCTGTCCACAAAGCTGTGCTCGGCTATGTATCCGACAAACTCAACCTCCCGCTTTCGGAATTCACGACCGACAGTCTTCGTGAGGAACTTGCCCGCCACGGTGTGAACGAAGAATTCATCGCCCAAGCCGCCGATGTGATTTCCACCTGTGAGTTTGCACGCTACGCTCCTTCGGGTGACAATGCCGCCATGGACACCCTCTACGACCGTGCGGTAGATACGATTGACAAACTTGATAACGCCATCAAAAAATGAGACATATCCTCCTTGCCCTCCTTTGGGCCGTTTTCTCCATAGCACCTCTTGCAGCACAGGACAGCCTTTCCGTTGCCGCTGAAGAAGGTTCCGTATCCTCTCTGCCTCCGGCACTCGATGCCGGCAAGTCCATTGCCCAGGCTCAACAGAGCTACGATGCAGCCGACTATGCGCAGGCCATTCAACTCTATGAGGGTCTCATCGCCCAACGCGGAGCCTCGGCAGCTCTTTATTACAACTTGGGCTGTGCCTATTTCAAACAGAAAGAATACGCACGGGCCATTCTCAACCTCGAGCGTTGTCTTCTGCTCAATCCCGGAGATGAGGATGCCAAAGTGAACCTCGCCATGGCCCAAGCGCAGACGGTCGATAAGATAGAGACCATCACACCTCCCGTCTTCGTCACTTGGAGCAACGCTCTGCGCGATTGCTTTTCGGCTCTCGTGTGGAGTCGGTTGGTGATTGTGTGTTTCCTGCTCTTCCTTGTGTTTTCTGCCGTCTATTTCTTCGGTCGCAAACGGGGATTGCGCCGGTTCGGTTTCTATTTGGCTCTTTTGGCTTTGGCTCTCGCCGCCGTTTCCTATTTCTATGCCGATGCGCAGAACAATCGTCTGGTCCATCGCGATTATGCCATCGTGATGGCTCCTACAGTGACCGTTCGTTCTTCACCCGCCGATTCCGGCACCCAGCTTTTCACTCTGCATGAAGGCACCAAGGTGCGTCTCCGTTCCACCCTCAGCGGTTGGGCAGAAATAGAGCTCTCGGACGGCAACGTCGGTTGGCTGCCGCAATCCTCCGTTGAAGTCATTTGAGGTTATAACCCTATAAAAGGAAAAACCTTCTCCCGAAAAGGAGAAGGTTTTGTTTTTCCGGTGGACGCTGAGGGATTCGAACCCCCGACCCTCTGCTTGTAAGGCAGACGCTCTGAACCAGCTGAGCTAAGCGTCCATGAAATTGGAAGATTAGCTTTAGGTCGCCGCAGGCAACCGTTAAAAAGCTAAGCGTCCAAATACAATCCAATCGTGTCGGATTTCCTGATTGCGGGTGCAAAGATAAGCGAAAAATGGAAGATGTCCAAATCAAAATCGGAAAAAATGAGGAAAAAGTGCGAAAAAAGTGATTTTTGAGGAGTTTTTATAAAGTCTATGTTGCAAAAAAACACTATCTTTGTACCCGTATGATAACAGATTGGTTGCCGACATCGGTAAAAGAAACAGAAGCCAGAGGCTGGAAAGAACTGGATGTAATCCTGTTCTCGGGGGATGCATACGTGGATCATCCGTCCTTCGGGGCGGCTGTGATTGGCCGCGTGCTCGAAGCTGCCGGCTACCGTGTGGCCATTGTGCCGCAGCCCAACTGGCGTGATGACGGACGCGACTTCAGAAAGCTGGGAAAGCCGAGACTGTTTTTCGGCATTTCTCCCGGTGCGATGGATTCGATGGTGAACCATTATACTGCCGCCCGCCGCCGTCGTTCGGACGATGCCTACACCCCCGACGGGAAGGCAGGAATGCGTCCCGACATGCCGAGCATTGTCTATTCGGAAATGATTCGGACGTTCTGGCCCGATTCTCCTATTATATTGGGCGGCATCGAGGCAAGTCTGCGAAGATTGTCCTACTATGATTATTGGGAAGACAGGCTCAGACCCAGTCTGCTGACAGAATGCAAGGCAGATGTCATTGCCTACGGAATGGGAGAGAAGACGATGCTGGAGATAGCCCGCCGTTTGGACGAAGGTCTGGGTGTCGAATCGCTCAAGGATATTCCGCAGACGGTGGTGAGGATGCCCTCCGCTCCCCGCCGCGAGGAGGTGGACGAGGAAAAAGATGTAGTGCTTTGGAGTTACGAGGACTGTCTTCACGACAAAAAGAAACAGGCCGACAATTTCCGCCACATCGAGGAAGAGAGCAACAAATGGCACGCTGCCCGCATTTGGCAACAGACAGGCAACGTAGCCGTATTGGTGAATGAACCGTGGCCGCCGCTGACCACAGAGGAAGTCGATGCCTCTTTCGATTTGCCCTATACCCGTATGCCCCATCCCCGATATAACGGGAAACGGATTCCGGCCTACGAGATGATACGCCACTCGGTATGTATGCACCGCGGATGTTTCGGAGGCTGTGCTTTCTGCACCATTTCAGCCCATCAGGGCAAATTCATCGCTTCGCGGTCGAAAGAAAGTATCCTGCGCGAAGTGGAACAGGTGACCAAGATGCCCGATTTCAAGGGTTATATTTCCGATTTGGGAGGCCCCAGCGCCAATATGTATCGCATGCACGGCAAGGACATGAAACTCTGTGAGAAATGCAAGAAACCATCCTGCTGTGCTCCCGTGATTTGTCCCAACCTGAACGTCGATCATCGGCCTTTGCTCGAAATCTACAAGGCCGTGGATGCCATGCCCGGCGTAAAGAAGTCTTTTGTAGGCAGCGGCGTGAGATATGACCTTGTGCTCCATGAAGGCAAGAACGGAGAGTTCAAGGAGGGCGGACTGAGGTATGCCGAGGAATTGATTGCCCGCCACGTTTCCGGACGACTCAAAGTGGCTCCCGAACATACCTCGGAGGCCACCTTGAAGATAATGCGGAAACCAAGTTTCTCGCTGTTTCATCGGTTCAAAGCTCTTTTTGACGAAGTGAACCGCAGGGCAGGATTGAAACAGCAAATCATTCCTTACTTTATCTCATCCCATCCCGGCTCGACCGAGATTGACATGGCGGAACTGGCTGCCGAGACCAAACGTCTGGATTTCAAGTTGGAACAGGTGCAGGACTTCACACCGACCCCGATGACTGTCTCGACCGAGATTTACTACACGGGCTATCATCCCTACACGCTTGAGCCGATCTTCTGTGCCCATTCTCCGGAGGAAAAACTGCGACAGCGACAATGGTTCTTCTGGTATCAGCCCGAGAACAGGGTGCCGCTTACCAAAGCCCTCCAACGGGCCGGTCGCTTGGATTTGGTGACAAAACTCTTCGGAGGATTGGGACACGGTCCGGGAACCTCGCAACAGAGAGTCGGAAATTGCGTTCCCAAAGGAAATTCCCAGACTTGGTTCGGCAAACAGGGCGACAGAAAGAAGCCCAACCGATACGACCGCGGCAACCGAAGCAATCCGAGGAAAGGGTAGGAGAGCAGAATACTGACAAATTGTCCCGTTGGCACGGTTTTTGCAAACAAACAAGCAGGAATCAGAATCCTCCGATTATTTCGATTCCTCAGTAAGAATTAACTCTAAAAAAAACAAAACTATGTGGTATTGGATTCTCTTCATCGGCATCGCCATTGTGAGCTGGTTGATTCAAAAGAACTTGGACAACAAATTCAAGGAATATTCCAAAATTCCCGTCATCATGACGGGTAAGCAAGTGGCGGAGAAGATGCTGCACGACTACGGAATCACCGATGTGAATGTGTTGAGCACACGTGGCTCGCTCACCGACCATTATAACCCCGTGAACAAAACGCTCAACTTGAGCGATGACGTCTATAATGTGGCCTCTGTTGCAGCTGCCGCTGTAGCCGCCCACGAATGCGGACACGCCTTACAGCACAAATTCGGCTATGCGCCGCTGACGCTGAGGTCGAAACTGGTGCCGGCAGTCAATTTCTCGAGCAAATTGGTAACCATTGTATTGCTTGTCGGAATGTTGCTGATTAAAAGCTTTCCGCAGATAATGCTTCTGGGCATCATCCTTTTCGGTGTGACAACGTTGTTCTCGATTGTGACATTGCCTGTCGAGATTGATGCTTCCAAGCGGGCTTTGGCTTGGTTGGACCACAGCGGACTGACCTCAGGGGTGACGCAGAAGAAAGCCGAGTCGGCATTGAAAGCCGCCGCTTACACTTATGTGATAGCTGCCGTGAGCTCGCTGGCTACGCTGTTGTATTATATCGCCATCTTTATGGGAGGCAGAAACCGATAATTTCTCCATTTAAATATATATTCAAGTTTCGCCGGGTGACCTAAACGGCCTGTAAGGCCGTGTTTATCCACCCTTTTATTGATGGGAACGGACGTGTCGCACGTCTGCTGATGAACCCTGAATCGATATGAAGGGGCGCATACCCAATCCGTTCAATCTGTGCAATCTGTAGAGTATCAAGACCGTAACCCGGCAAAAACGCCCCCGAAACCACCGAAATTCTCCGCAATTCCCTGTCACAAGGCTTGTGGAAGCGTTAAAATTGTGAAAAAATGTTGAGAGTTCGGAATTTTTCCTTATATTTGCAGCGTATTTCACAATAGTTTCGTCCGCTCCGCTCGGTCGGGTTTGTAATCGGGCCTCATCGGCAAAGAGGAAATCATGGATGAGGTGAGGGTAGTCAATTGCGTTGACCGAGTGAGTAAAAGATGACATTTTATTAACCCATGTAATAAAAACATTAAAATGAGAAAGAACTTTCTTAAATTCTGGATGCTTGCACTGCCGATGCTGTCGGGTTTGGCATCGTGCGTTGACAACAACGACAACAACATCACAGGCGAAACATCGCCCGAAGAGAGCAGTTCGCAGATTACCGTGTTCCAAGACTGGCGCAGCCTCGAAGTGCCCGCCTACATCGATGCAGCCATCAGCGGCGTGGACGAAGACTTCCCCGCCGTGCTGCGCAAACAGTTCCCCTCGTCCGGCGACCTCGCATCGGCACGGTTGGCCATCGTTTCGGTTGACCGCCTGACGGCCGATGCAGCGGCACTGAAGGAGGTCTATGACGCCGGTGGAATCATCGCTGTCATACACCCGACGGAGGCCAGCCTGCAGTCTCTCTCGGAGACGTTGGGCAGTCGGCACGACCTTCCCTCCTACGACGGCTACGGCATCCTGCTCTATGCCTTCGACAACGACTTCCACCACTACACCATGCTGGAGGACGACCCCGTGCTGGATGCCGACCAGAACAATGAGGAGCGGGAGATAGGCCAGGAGGAATGGGACGCGCTGCTAAAAGCCGGCTTGGAGTCCGACGGCTCCGAAGACTTCTTCCGCAGTCATAGCCTGCACTACTGCGACAACGAGGCCGACTTCAACGAGAACCACTACCAGATTCACGTCGCACCGTTCGTGGAGTGGGTCGATGAGCGACTCGTCGCCGAGGCCAAAGCGCGCACCCGAAGCAGCGATGACGACGCGCAGGACGCACTGAGCCGATACTATATGGAGTATCGCACGTCCTACGCCATCAAACTCTACAACCAAATAGACAAAGGCACATTGTGCGACCCAGACCGGCTGGACAAGAACAGCGTGGCCGTGCTGAACTACAAAATCTTCCCCTTCTACGTGCTCAGCTGCAATCCGGGCGACGCCCCCGGCGACTACTACGTCGTGGAGGGTTCGGTGAACGTGCAGAACGACAAGCTCTGGGGACCCTACATGGAGAGCCACGGGTGGACGAACGACCGCGTCATCGGCTACTTCATGAAATACGCCCAGTTCGACTATCGGCTGCACAATGCCGACGGCTCTGACATCGATGGCCTCAACTTCTACAAAGACCCGTCGCCCACAACCACAGAGGGCAGCAAAACCTACACCGTAGGCTCGTCGTGGAGCATCGGCGGCTCCCTGTCGGGCGGTGCCAGCGAGAAACAAGGGATGAACGGCTCGATCGGCTTCAACTTCTCCTACAGCCGGTCAAACAGCACCAGCGAGACACTGTCCGATGTCAAGGTGGAGCAGACTGTCAATGGCGCGGACGTCAACTATAAGTACATCACGCAGAACCTCAACCAGTCAGACCGCAATTATGACAAACTCGACAACGACTATCCCGCCTTGAGCCGTGGCAACTTCATCGCCAACAACACCTGGGTGTGGAAGATTCCCTACGGCAAGAGCAACGTCACCGACGGATCCACCGTGCAGTTCCAACTGACCGTCAAATTCACCGGCGAGTGGGGTTCCTACAACTGGTGGCGCGGCGCTTCATGGGGCTATGACCACACCTTCCACAACGACAACGGCACGACGCTCTCCTACACGCAGACCATCTGCGCTCCGCGGCGACAGCCATTCGGCGTGCTGGCCCTCAAGAATGCCGCCGCCAACACCGTGGCCGACATCAAGATATGGCGACAGGACGACGCTGCCAACGCAGAACCCTTCGCCACAATCCAGTCATCCTACAACATCAACGAGGTCGCAAAGGCAAAACTGCCCACAGGCACCTACCGACTGGAGTGGAATACCTACGATGCCAATCAGGGCAACCAGCTGACCGGCTCATGGAAGTACGAGAACGTCGTTGTTAAGCAGGCCGCAACCGAGCAGGCCGCCACCACCGAGATCTCTACCGTCAACGCCGTCAAGAAATAAGGGCTATCCCAGCGTCAGGTGGGAGGAGAGAAGGCGAATAGCCTGGGCACAGTTGATGGTCACTACTCGCATGGAAACCGTAGCACCTACGACCACGGTCGGCTTCCGCCTCGTGCTGGCTGCCATAGTCACGAAGTAAAACGTATAACAGAAGAACCGTCCCTCTGATAGAGTTCTCTGCGAATTGCTGGCTTTTAGCAAATAAATAAAAAAGGTGAGGAAGAGTGGTGATAATTCCAATGATTTTTGTAATTTTGCAGCGAGAATTGAGTAAAACTGCAAACAGAATTGAGTAAAATTGCAAATAGAATTGAGTAAATAATTCATCTAATTCGAACAAATGGAATATATTCGTAAACAGTTCTATACGCTGAAAGAGCGCATACTGGAGCCAAGGATGTTCATGCAGGTGCTGGCTGGCCCCAGACAAGTGGGTAAATCTACGCTGGTAGATCAGGTACTGGCGCAAGTGGACATACCTCACGCCGTTGAGGTGGCTGATGCCGTTGACCCGAAGGACAGCGACTGAGTGCCGTGGGGGCGCATCTGCTGAGCATGGCGGAAGAACTGGACTATGAGGTATACTACTGGCGAGAGCCATCGAGAAAGAGCGACGAGAATGAGAAGGATAAGGAGGTGGATTTCATCATCGTACGTGACGGTGAGGTGACGGCTATTGAGGTGAATACCGGCAGGCGGGGAATGAACTCTGGTCTACCTGCGTTTGTGGAGGCGTTTACGCCGAAGCGATCGTTCGTCGTAGGGACGGGCGGCGTGAGCCTGGAGGATCTCCTGGGGTGCGAGGTGGAAACGCTGTTGGGTTTTAGCCAATAAACATAACAGGAGAACCGTCCCTCTGATAGAAAAAAGCAGCATGAAACAACTCTGAAGTGAGAAAATCAGGCGAAAGGCAATAATTCTGTAAATCAAGCGTTCATCAATCATGTACGATCAGATTCGGGAAGATACGCTCTTTATCATATTATACACAGTGGTGACTACAATGGCTTTGATGGCAAGTTGTTATCTGCTGTTCCGTCGGGGCAATGCTTTTGCCCCTGACATTACGCCGCCGGTACGCTTACGTCGCTGGACTGCTGCTTACTTTGCCGCCGCTGCTCTGTGCCACTTGTGGTATATGCCGATATTCTTTCTCTCCTCAAGTAAGGATATTATGAGGACCGACCTTGTAGGCGGATTGCTTGACAGTATGACAGTTTTTCCTTTGGCCATCATCGTCATGCTTAACATGCTGCAAGACCGCCGGCGCCCGTTGTGGCCTATTGCTTTGATGATAGCACCGTTTGTCGTAGGAGGAGTATTCAGCGTGGCCACTCTTAGTTATGCGCTTATTCCGATCTTATATGTCTATCTGCTGCTTTTGAGCGTATGCATATTTATATATATGGTACGCGCGTTGAGACAATACGGACGTTGGCTGCGTGACAATTATGCCGACCTGGAGCACAAGGAGGTATGGCAGAGTTTTGTAGTAATGGCCTTCATACTGCTGGTGATCATTTTCTATGCTTTTTTAGGCGAAGGCCCGCTTTCCCAATACGCCATGCAGATGATAGGCATCTTACTTATCGGCTATCTCCTGTGGCGGGTAGAGACGTTAAACAGTCTCACCCCTGAGCCCGAGTCTGAGCCCGAGTCTGAGACTCCCCCTCTCACCCCCTCTCCAAGGGTCGATGGGGAAACGCTCTCGAAAACAGGGCAACTGCTACAGAGACATTGCATAGACACGCAACTCTATCTGCGGCACGACCTGACCCTTCCCCAACTTACCAAGGCTATTGGAACCAACCGATCCTATCTCAGCCTGTATTTCTCTAGTTTTGGCACGAATTATAATGGTTTTATCAATGATCTGCGCATCAACCACTTCATGAGTCTCTATCGCAATGCTGTTGCTGCTCATTGTTCTTTCTCCGCCCAGCAGTTGGCTATAGAGAGTGGCTACAGTAGTTTCAGCACCTTTCGTAATGCTTTCAAGCGCAAGATGGGAGTGTCGGTTACTGTCTGGATGGCAAACGTGAAGGGCAAGGAAAATAACTTACCTACCTGATGTGCCCGGACAATCCCGATGATCCGAAAGCGGAGGTGGCCCGCATCGCCGCGGATCGAGCCAAGTACAGCGGTGAATATTTCCATGTTGTCGGCGTCAAGACGTTTTTGGACGGTGTGACCGAAGCGCACACGGGCTGGCAGAATCAGGATTATGCCGATCAGCCAGGCTATCACGGCGTGGAGCGCTTCAACGACCACGATAAGATGGTGCAACTGATTGTAGAGGCCGACAAGGAGGGCATGTCTGTTCATGTACACTCAGAGGGCGGCGGTGCAACTCACTTCATGCTCGGCTGCATCGAGGACGCGGAAAAGATTACCGGCGACATGGATCAGCGTAACGTGCTGGCACACCTGCACTTTGTGACGGAAGAGGATATCCGCCACATGGCAGCTACCGGTTCTGTTCCAGCCGTGCCTCCACTCTGGACGGCGAAGATTCCGGGCTTCTATGACATTGAAGTCAAGTATGTCGGTGAGGAATTGGCCAGCCAGTCTTATCCCATCAAGTCCTTCTTTGACGCAGGCGCATGTCCGGTCTTCCATTCGGACTACCCGGTTTCTCCGTCATTCAGTATTCCCATCAGCGTTTTCATGGCGGAAACCCGCTCTCTTCCAAAGGGGCTGTTCGATGGTGTGGACACCCGGCACAATGTCAAGGAGGCCATCACTCGCGAACAGTCACTGCGTGCCTTGACCATCAACGTGGCGTATGCATGGCACCAGGAGCATCGTTTGGGCTCCATCGAGTTCGGTAAGATCGCTAACATGACAGTGTACGATTGCGACTTCCTGCACGACGACATCGAGAAGGTCGCCCAGGCTAATATCGTTGCCACCATCGTTGATGGCGAAGAAGTCTACAAAGCATAAGAAGATCCTATGATTGAAGCCAAAGAAAAAATGTTCGCCTTGTATGGCGAGAACAAGAAAATCACTGACGGCAATTACGATCACTCGCTGGCCGTCAAGTGTATCAATGGAACCTTCGTCGGCAAGAAGTCACAGAGCGTTATTGCTTTTAAGGGCATTCCCTTTGTCGGTCAGCAGCCTGTCGGAGAACTGCGCTGGAAAGCACCCGTGGATATTGTTCCGGATGATGGCGTTTATGAGGCGTATTACAATGGAAAAGCCCCCCGACAGGATGGGAGCATCTTCCAAGTGGGGGGTCTTTATCCTCAGGGAGAAGACTGCCTGTACCTGAACGTTTGGCAAGCCGATGACGGGGTCATGAATAAACCGGTCATGGTGTGGATTCACGGCGGCGCTTTTGAAATCGGCGGAACAGCCGAGCCGCGCGAGGAGGGTGCCAATTTCGTCGAAGAGAATCCTGATGTCATCCTTGTCAGTATCGAGTACAGACTTGGTGTGTTCGGCTTCTTCCACCTGTCTCATCTGCCAGACAGCGCAGACTATCCCGATGCGCAGAACCTGGGCCTTCTGGACCAGTTGATGGGCTTGAAGTGGGTTCATGAGAACATCGCGGCCTTTGGTGGAGACCCCGAGAATGTGACGATTTTCGGTCAGTCCGCAGGTGGAGGAAGCGTGAGTCTGCTCCCACTCATGAAAGATTCGCATAAGTATTTTAAGCGCGTCATCGCACAAAGCGGTGCCCCAGTTTTTACGAGATCTACGGATGAAGCCATTGCTTGTACGAATGAAGTGATGGCTCAATTGGGCTGCAAAACCGTTGCCGACCTGCAGAAGGTCGATGTCGAGAAGTTGATATTAACAGCAAGTGATGCCCTTGAACTGTGCGTGTGGGCAGAAAGAGACGGAAGAAACCTGCCTCTGGACCCGTATGAGGCTTATTCCAACGGTGCGGCAAAGGATATAGATATCATGCAAGGCTGCACCAAGGACGAGATGAATTACTTTGTATACGGATTTGGTGTGGACGGATGGAATACGTTTGGGGCTGCCCGCAAGGCGAAGAAGTTGGCCCAACTGACGGAGGAAGAGAAAGGACTTGTGGAGAGTTTCTGCAATGAGATCCATGGCGAAAGTTATGAAAATACCAGCCGATTGTTCGACCAACTCGTGTTTATTGCGCCGCTCTTCAGAATGTCGGAGAATCAGACCATGGCCGGTGGCAAATCCTACACCTATTTCTTCACGGTTGAGTCGTCCCTGCCGCTGATGAAAAGCGGACATGCGATAGAACTTTCGACGGTATTCAACCATCCGGAGGAGACCCTCTTGACGGGAAGACAATTCGACGCAATGTTCTCAAAGACCATGCGCAAGATGTGGGTACAGTTCGCCAAGACTGGCAATCCGTCGCTCACGGCAGAGCAGTCGCCCGACGGCAAGGCCAAGGAGTGGCCGCTCTACGACCTGGAGGACAAGCAACTGATGATCTTCGACGAATTCGACATCCATCCTGAGAAAGAATCCCAGCGGAAGATCCTCGATTGGGACAGAATGTATTTCCTGACCAATTATTATTGTCTATAACAACATAGATAGCATGGACTTTGGAAAGTCGAGGATTGACCCACTGTTCAACAGCATTTTCTATCCGACGTTGTTATCAATGGTGTTTGCATCACTCTTTACGGTTGCAGACGGTATCTTCGTTGGACAGGGAGTTGGAAGCAATGCACTGGCGGCTATCAATATCGTCTCGCCGCTGTTCCTGATCACGACGGGTATTGCACTGATGTTCGGTGCGGGTGTGTCGGTTGTGGCAAGCATCCATTTGTCACAGAACAACCACAAGGCCGCTAACATCAATATCACCCAAGCCTTCGAAGTGGCCACGCTACTGATGGTCGTGATTGCTATGGCTGTTTATTTCTTCCGTATACCTTTCTTGCGACTTTTGGGATGTAGTGATGCACTATTGCCATTATGTCAGAATTATCTTCTCCCTATTCTTCCCGGCTGTATCTGCATCGTCATTCAGATAATCGGCACCTTTGTCATCAGACTTGACGGATCTCCCAAGTTTGCAGCCTTAACAGAAATCCTTCCCGGTTTACTTAACATCTTCCTGGATTGGTTGTTTGTATTTCCGATGCAGTTGGGTATTGCTGGTAGCGCCATCGCATCATCGATTAGTTGCGTCGTAGCCGCAGGAATGGTTGCCTGGTATATGTTCTTCCATTCACAGAGCGTCAAGATATGCCGACTAAAGTTTAATCTCACTAGTTTTTATCTGACAGTGCGCAATGTCGGTTATATGGTTCGTAGCGGTTCTTCCTCTATGCTGGGCGAACTGGCGATGTCCATGATGTTACTTGCCGGCAACTACGTCTTTATACGAGAGTTGGGCGAAGATGGCGTCGCTGCTTTCAGCGTAGCCTGCTATCTTTATCCTATCGTGTTCATGGTCAACAATTCGGTGGCACAGTCTGCTCAGCCTATCATCAGTTTCAACTATGGTGCAGGCAATCGCTACCGTGTGCAAAGAGCCTTCAGGGTTAGCCTCAGTTACGCTACCATCTGTGGCGTATTGACAACAACGTTTCTCACTTTGTGTACCAAACCACTTGTCGGTCTTTTCCTGCAAGCAGGCACCAATGCCTATGAGATTGCTTTAGGTGGACTACCGTTGTTCGCTTATTCTGCCATATTCTTTGCTATGAATGTTGCCATTATCGGATATTATCAAGCCACCGAGCAGAACACCCGGGCTACGTTATGTATGTTGTTCCGAGGTCTGATATTCCTTGTACCGGCGTTTATCCTGATGCCTGAATTCATTTTCCCACAAGGCATGTGGCTCGCCGTTCCTGTTACAGAATGCATAACGCTGGGTGTGATACTGTTGACAAATAAGCACATCATTAGTCGTTAGGTGACTCGTTATCTTTGCACAGAATAACAATAAAACTTATTAACTTATGCAGACAAGATTCAAAAAAAGAGCGAAAGTCTTTGATATTGGCATCACTGCCGTGGCAGGAATGCTGTCGGTGGGTGTGATGCTGTATGGCGTGTTTTATTTCGGACTGGGCGAGGCATGGCCCGAATTGGTGCTTAACCTGTTCTACATCGCTTGTCTGGTGATGATCTGGATGTACTTCTTCGACCGGCTGGACTCTCTCAGTTTCAACTACTGGTGCTCCATCTTGGTGGGCACGACGGTGCTGCTACGCGACATCCTCTTCCCGCCGCCCCTGGCCTACTACGCCCTGCACCTGTCGTGCCTCACGCTGTCGGTGCTGCTGCTCTGCATGCTCACCTTCTTCTATGCCCGCAAGGACTGGAAGAGCTACACCAAGAGCAACCTGTGGGCCA